>CADCPV010000265.1 GCA_902803345.1 uncultured Eubacteriales bacterium
GATTGTGACAATCCGCTCTTTTTTATTGAACAGGTCGTGAATAAAACCGATCAGACCGTCCGATTTCTCCGTAAATTCGACCGAGTCATCCGTCAGCGTGTAGATCAGCAGCAGCTCCTGGTCTTCCCGAAGACTCAGGTCTCCGCGCACCTCCTGACCATTCATCTGGAATACCGCTTCTCCGTATTTCGCCGAAGGATCAATCGTCACATCAAATGTCCGGGTCACCTGTACAAGGTTCGCAAGATCCGCCGCAGCATTGTCCGAGGGTGTTCCGACGATCCGGAGCGTATAGCGGTAGCCCTCCAGGATCGGATCCCGCTCCGCCCTCACATAATGGTAATCGCCGTCCAGAATTTCCACACCGCCGTTTGTCTCGATAATCACTTCATCGCCGTACTTCAGGTGATCGATTGTTTTCTGCTTACCCTTTTTCAGTTCCTCCGGCATCCAGCCGTTCAGAGAAATCGTGCAGTCCTCGTTCATCCGAAGCTGCAGCGAAAGATACCCTTTCAGTTCCACCGAGTAATTAATCTCCCCGCTGTTGGGGTCCGCAGTCCAGAACTCCACGAAACCGACTTTCTGCGGGTCCTGCGTAAAGGGCTTCGGGTCCGCAGTCACATAGAAGTAATTGGCTTCATCGTAGTCAAAACGAAGCGCATAGGACTCGATTGCACTGATGCTCGCGGTATTCCGGGCACATTCCGTATCATTCACATACCACTTGCCGGCACTGTTTAAAACATGCTCCGTCCCGTCGTGCTCGACATAATAGGCGCTCATCGACAGGACCCGGTCCGGATACTCCCCGATCGGCATAATCTCAAGTTCCGTCCCCGTGAAGTTCACCGGCAGCTGGTAAACCGTGATCCCGGAGGCCGGCTGTGTAGAAAGAAGCGTTTTCTTTTTGCCCTCGCTGTCGTACTCGTAGATCCGGTACTCCGAAAGCGCGTAGAGATTGCTGCTCGTATTCGTGCTGAAAGGCTCCGACGCGTAAACTGTTTCGCCGGGGTTCATATAGCAGAGCTTTTTGTCAATCGGCTGTGTCCGCTCGCTGTCATAATAGTAATTGATTGTGAGATACCGGTTGTCGGCAAAGGTCACATGGACCGAACCCGGATGCGGAAGTTCCGGCTCCGGTTCGGTTTCGAATATGTCCGTATCCGCGTAATAGCCTTCTTCGTCGAGCGCCCCTGCGTTTCGGTATTTTTCATATTGGATATAGTCCTCATCGCCGGTAATGCCGGAACGTTTGAGAAAAAACTCCCCGGCCCGCTCGGAAATGCCGGTGCAGGAACACATCAGCACCGAAAACAGAAGCAGGACCGGCAGCAGATATCGTTTCACAAAAACTCCTCCTTAAAATACCTGAACTTAAAGCCTTAGCTCTCTGAATTCTGCGGAATCCTTGACAAAATGCGTGGACTTTTTCAGCGTGTCGATAAGCTTTGAGAGATAATCCCGGATTTCATCACAGTCCGGATTGTCCATGCGACGGTAAGCCTCAATCTTCGCCGTCGGCGGACAGGCCATCGGTACAAGTTCGCCGCCCTCAAGAAGATTTGCTGCAAATTCACAGGCCTCTAAAAGCTCTGCCGCGTCGTCCGAATGATCTTTTCTCTGCGGGCGGCGGGTGCTGTGCAGTACCCGGTCCGCATAGAAAATTGCACGCTCCACATAGTCTTCCTGCGAAACGTCCGATCGAAGCGCCGTCTCCGTACGATTCCGGTGGAAGCCGTAAATCGCCGCGACAATCGCAGGGTCCCGGATCGTTCCGTCCGGATACACCACGCCGTGCACCCGGTTCCAGCCGTCTTCTCCGATCATCAGCTCGAACAGATACCAGCCGACTCCGTACTGATCATGCAGCTCAATTGCCATATCATAGGGATTGGCGCGCGCAAGACAGCACATCTCGTTGTCGACGACAGGTTTCTTGTACTTCTTTCCAAGCGCGACAGCCGTCTCCAGCACCTCGCGAAGCCGCGCCCGGGTCGCGGAATAGTCATGGAACACGATCACGTCCACAAGTTCCGCCGTACGGCTCGGTTCGGTTTCCCAGATAAAAATATTGCCGATGCCGATGTCGTGGTCCGGATCCTTCGCCTTCACATAGCGGCAGAAGTGGCGGATGAATTCCCAGGTCTTTTCCTGTTTTTCCCGAAGCTCCTGGAGATCCGGGACAGCCGGCCGGAAATCCTGCACATACTTCGGTTCCTCGTCGTACCAGGTGACGAAATTGTCGGTATAGCCGGGTTCGTTGGAAATGTCCCAGAACAGAAGCCCCGGTTCCTGCCCGATCGCATCGTACAGGCGGTCGAAATACCGCTCGCCTTCGACCCAGCTTTCCGGCGTCCGGATGGTTTTTGCAAGCGGGCGAAGCGTCTCGCCCGGCACAGGCTCGAATTCTTCCTCCCAGGGGAAGAAAAAAGCTCCGAAATACACGATCGGGTTCGTCGAAACACCGTGCCTGTAAGCAGTCTGCACAAAATCCTTCACATCCGAGAGGAACTGCTCCGGATCGGCTTTGTACACGGAGTAAGGCAGGAAAATCCGCGCGCTGTTCAGCTGAAGCCGCTCCGCATAGCCCATATCGCGCTCCACGATGTCATGATGATAATGGCTCCAGAATTCGCGGTCGTTCCACGAATCGGGCTGGGTGTAATTGAAGCCGCGAAGCTTCGAATAATCAACGGTTTTCTTCATGTTTCTCAGACCTCACTGATTTTTCTGACCTGACTTCATTATAGATTGTTTGTGCGAAAAAGAAAAGCGGATTTTGTGCCGGTACGCAGGTTTTTTCTTGCCAGAAGCCCCGGGCCGCGATATAATAGCCGCATGAAACAGAATCATTCCGAAAAAAAGAAAAGCGCCGCCATTCTGATTCCGACGGCTGTCCTGCTGCTCCTCACGCTCCCGGGCTTTTATCAGGGACTCACGGTACGGCATTACAGCCTTGATACGGGCTGTCCGAATACACCTGTAAAAGCGGCACTACTCTCGGACCTGCATTCCTGCCGCTATGGGAAAGAACAGGAAAAACTGATCGGCGCGATACAAAAAGAAGCACCGGATCTGGTGCTTCTTGCGGGCGATATTTTTGATGATAAAAAAGCGGACACGGAAACCGAAACGCTCCTCGCCGCACTCTCGGCTGAATATCCCTGTTATTATGTGACCGGGAATCATGAATACTGGGCCAGCGAAGAAGCTTTCCAGAAGAAAATGGAGATTCTGGAAAAGTACGGCGTGCATATTCTGCACGACCGGCTGGAAACGCTCACCGTTCGGGGGCGGACCTTTACAGTCGCCGGGCTCGATGACCCGGACCGCGCATTGAATTTCCACTTCCGGCGCGGCGGCTCCCTTTATGAAGGAGAGCTTCCCGAAGCGCTCTCACGGCTTGATCGGGAGCGTGATCCCGAGACTTTTTCGATCCTTCTCTCGCACCGTCCGGAACTCTTCCCTTTGTACCGGGAAACCGGCTTCGACCTTGTCGTGTCCGGTCACGCGCACGGCGGGCAGTGGCGGATTCCGGGGCTTTTGAACGGCCTGTATGCGCCGCATCAGGGGCTCTTCCCGAAATACGCCGGCGGACTTTACGAGGAGTCCGGCACTACAATGATTGTAAGCCGCGGGCTCGCCCGGGAATCCACTCTCGTCCCGAGATTCTACAATCCGCCGGAACTCGTGATCATTGAACTGAAATAACTCAGTTTGCTGTCAGCGGATACACGCCGAACTCAAAGCCCTGCGCACGGGCGGCGTCAATCCAGCGGGACAGGAAAGCGGTGTTGGTGGCGGAGTTTGCGTGGAGGAGGTAGATTGCGCCGGGATGCAGGGCGTCGATTGCTTTCTGCAGAGATTCCTCCACCGGCGGCTGCTCCTCCGAATAGTCGTTGTAGGCGTACGACCAGAAGCAGGTCTTCATGCCGAGATTGTCGACAAGCGCGAGACACTGGTCGCTGTAGACGCCTTCCGGGAAGCGGAAGAGCCTGCAGTCAATTCCAAACTGCTCCTTCAGATGCTGGTTCACGGTAACGATTTCGGAGGTCTGCTCCTCAATTGACAGGGAGGGCATGTTCTTGTGGCGCACGGAATGGTTGCCGATCACATGGCCCTCATTGATCATGCGCTGGATCTGCTGCGCACTCTGTTCGCCGCCGTCCAGGAACATCTGAGTAATAAAGAAGCAGGCTTTGACATTCTTCTCCGCAAGGATATCCAGGATTGTCGAAGTATATTCGTTGGGGTAACCCTCATCCATCGTCAGGTAAATGATATTCTGTGAAGTGTCCTGGATCCAGTCGACATTGTACTGGCCCCACTTGGACTCATACCAGGCCCAGTCCGTCGGAATATGCGTTACCGGATCCCGGTTCTCCACTGCATACCCGAAATACACCGGCGTATTGTCCAGTGATGCGAGGTCCCAGTTTGTCGCCGGGTAATCCGAAGCCTGGGTTGTCGGCGGTTCGGAAGAAGGCGCGGGTGTTTCAGAAGCATCGGTATTCTCTGAAGGCGCTGTCTCATCTTCGGACTGTGATTCCGGCGCCTGTGTGTCGGTCGCGACGGGCTGTGTTTCTTCCTGCTCCGAACCCTTTGTTTCGCTGCCGCTGTTTTTTTCGACAGTTTCGGTCGAGGACTGATCTGCGGGATTCTCCGGGTCTTTCCGGTTTCTGCAGCCGCGCGCGACAAGAACAATGACTAGTATGAGGACGGCTAAAAGGATAATCCCGCCGCCGATCATCATCTGCTCTTCCTGCTTTTTCTTCTTCATCTGCGCTTCATGGGCTTCTTTCTTCCGGGCCCGCCGCTCTTCGATTTCCTGGCGTTCCAGTTCCTCTCTGTCCATATGATCCCCCTGATCTCTGTCCATTTCAGACCTTCTGTCCGACTGTCTGCATTATATCACAGTTCCGGCAAAAAAAATATATGAATCCAAGAAAAATACAATCTATTTTCACCATTTGGACATAAAAAAGCGCTATAGTCCTTTTTGGTCCTGAAAAAGAGCTCTTTATGAGCCCGCCGCAGGACCGCTCATGTCTTTATCCGGGGGAACATAACCATGATCAAAGTGGAACATCTCAAAAAGTACTACGGTGATTTCCTGGCCGTGAACGACCTCTCCTTCGAAATCGGAGAAGGATCCGTCTA
>CADCPV010000266.1 GCA_902803345.1 uncultured Eubacteriales bacterium
GTGAGCAGGCTGTCTCGGGTCGTTTCCGCATCAGCCCGGATCCGGGAAAGCCCCGAAAAATCAATCGTGATCTCCGGACGCGAAAGCCGTTCTGTTTCCTTTCGGTCGGCTTCGATTACAGCCTGAATGATCGGAACTGCCCATGCCTCCTCCGGCTTTTCACGGAGATAAGAACCTGTTTTAAGATATTTCCGAAAAGCCCGGTCCGCTTCATGGAAAAAGCCCTGAAAGCGCTTTTTGTCAAAGAAAAGCGGATCGTAGCGTTCCTCGGTCCAGTTACCGTTTTTACAGCGGTAAATACGGCATTCATTCAGTTCGATTATACATTCCGCATGCTTTTCCGGCATCCACACAAGCGCATTGCCCAAAGGGTGCCAGGGATAGCTTCCGAGCTTCCCGAAAAACTGCGTGAAGTGTCTACGGCTCTCTTTCTGCCCCTCCGAAAGGAGCATCCGCCAGGCCTGGGCGAACAGCCGGAATCCTTTTGACGGCGCATTCAGGATCACCGGAGATTTCGGAAGCGACCCGCCCGCAAAATACGATATCGCAAAGAAGACTTCCGAATCCTCCGCCTCTTCCGGCTTCTGCAGGATCTGAATCGCCTGATCATGAGAAAGCTGATCTTTCTCCGCGTACTTCTCAATTTCCTCCGGCGGAAAATCATGAACCACCGCATATTCCAGCATCCAGCGCCGCAGGTTTTTCTTCATCGACGGATCGCCGAAGCCGCGGCCGAGATACTCCTGTTCAAAAACAGAGAGTTTCAGCAGCACATCCGACGGGTCTTCCGCGCCGATCCCGTTCAGCAGTTCATACAGGTACAGATAGGCAAAGGAAGCCGGCGTTTCCAGGGCCTCTCCCTTCCGGAACCTTGTCCGCCAGGTGAAATAGCCCCGAAGCTGCCGCACCGAAAGGTCATGATAGCAAGGAAAATACTGCTGGAAATCTCCCGCATACGGCTGGTCGTCCTCATAATCCTCCATGAACTTTCCCTGCAGGTAAAAGTTCCGGCATTTCTGCTGGAAACCAGGGAGACCGTATTCATACAGGCGCTGCATCTCCTGAATCTTTTCGGGAACACCAGGGCGGATCGGACGCTCCTCAGGTACCGTGATCTCTTTTTCGTAAGAAATTTCAATTTCCCGCGAAACTTCTTTTCTCGGCGGAATCGCGGTACTCTGATATGCGGTGTTTTCCTGAGGTTTAGGCATCCCGAGCGTCAGCGTGAAGCGCTGCTCCCGCCCGATCCGGACTGCAGAATCCAGGAGCCGGAAAACCGCTTCGCTGTCCGTACTCCTGCCCATCCGGATGCCGATCCACGCGGAACCCTTCATCCGAAGCGGCGGAAATGCCCAGTCCCGGGACCAGACAGAAGTCCGCGCCTCTGCTCCGCATTTGAGGTCGCAGAACTGCAGTTCCGTGCCGGAATCCGTGTCCCACTGCCGCATGAGAAGGGCAATCCATTTGCCGGTCTCGGGATCCGTAAGCACGGAAAGATTCGGAAAATCATGCCACTGGTGATCTTCCGTCAGATGGTATTTCTCCGCTGCATACGAAGCGAGATCTGAAAGCTCCACTTCTCCCTCCGAAACTGTTTATCCGAGAATCCGCTTCAGGTACTGTCCGGTATAACTCCCGGCGCACTGCGCGACTTCTTCCGGCGTTCCCTGCATGATGACTGTTCCGCCGGCATCTCCGCCGTCCGGTCCCATGTCGATAATATAGTCCGCATTCTTCACAACATCCAGGTTGTGCTCGATCACGATAACCGTATTGCCGCCCTCTGTGAGCCGCTGCAGGATCTCGATCAGCTTGTGCACATCCGCGAAATGCAGGCCCGTTGTCGGCTCATCCAGTACATACAGCGTCCGGCCGGTAGACCTTCTTGAGAGCTGCTCCGCAAGCTTGATCCGCTGCGCTTCGCCGCCCGAAAGCTCTGTTGAGGGCTGTCCGAGGCGGATATAGGAAAGGCCGACGTCGTAAAGTGTCTGAATCTTGTCTCGGATCGAAGGTACGGCCTCAAAGAATCCCAGTGCCTCCTCGACCGTCATATTCAGTACATCATATATATTTTTGCCCTTATACAGCACTTCCAGTGTTTCCCGGTTGTAGCGCTTCCCGCCGCAGACTTCGCAGGGCACATAGACATCCGGAAGGAAATGCATCTGGATCTTGATGATACCGTCGCCGGAGCAGGATTCGCAGCGCCCGCCGCGCACATTGAAGCTGAAGCGGCCCTTCGTATAGCCCCGGGCTTTGGCCTCGGTCGTCTGAGCGAAAAGATCACGGATCTGGTCAAATACGCCGGTGTAAGTTGCCGGGTTGGAGCGCGGGGTCCGCCCGATCGGGCTCTGGTCAATTACAATGATCTTGTCGAGAGCCTCTGTTCCCTCAATGCTCCCGTGCTTCCCCGGAATCGTCCGCGCGCGGTTCAGCGTCCGAAGCAGGCTCTTTGAGAGGATTTCATCGACAAGCGAGGATTTCCCCGAGCCGGAAACGCCGGTTACGCAGGTGAAGACCCCTAAGGGGAATCGGACATCGATATGCTTCAGGTTGTTTTCATGCGCATCCCGGACAAGAAGCTGACCTGTCGGAATCCGCCTTTTTCCGGGTACCGGAATCCGAAGCCGTCCGGACAGGTAGTCTCCGGTCACGGATTCGGGACAGTTTATGATGTCTTCCACACTGCCCTGTGCGACAACCTTTCCGCCGTGCTCGCCGGCGCCTGGCCCGATATCCACAATATAGTCCGCCTGGCGCATCGTATCCTCGTCGTGCTCGACAACAAGAACTGTATTTCCGAGGTCCCGGAGATGTTTCAGCGTCGCAAGGAGTTTGTCATTGTCCTTCTGGTGCAGGCCGATCGAAGGTTCGTCGAGGATGTATGCAACGCCCACAAGCCCGGAGCCGATCTGGGTCGCAAGGCGGATCCGCTGCGCTTCGCCGCCCGAAAGGGAGGCCGTTGCCCGGGTCAGCGCCAGGTAATCCAGCCCGACATCCACCATAAAGGAGAGTCTTGCGTTGATTTCCTTCAGGATTTCCGCACCGATTACGGCCTGGTTCTCGGAAAGCGCCCAGTCTGATACGACGTGAATCATGTCCCGGACCGGCATGTCAGTCAGTTCAAAGATATTCTTTCCTTCGATCGTCACCGCGAGCGAAGATTTCTTGAGCCGCATGCCTCCGCAGTCGTTGCAGGGCGA
>CADCPV010000267.1 GCA_902803345.1 uncultured Eubacteriales bacterium
ATATAAAACTGAAAAACAGCCATTGTGGAGGCGGCCATTGCCAAAGCAGTGGCTTTTTATATAAAAAAACGGGAATCATGCAATTTTACTTGCAAAACACATAGGACTTTTGTTATAATAGTTGCAAAAGTGCCATGACATTCCGGAGGAGCCATGTATAGAGATATCATAAACGATTTGAAGCAATGGAAGGATAAGAAGCGCAGAAAACCACTCTTATTGACCGGTGTAAGACAGTGTGGGAAGACATATATCGTCGAGAAATTCGCAAAGGAATGCTTTGAAGAGTATGTTTACCTGAACTTTGAAGCGACTCAGACGATATCAGCTGTTTTTGATTACGATTTTGATGTCAACAGGATTCTGACAGAGATAGAGAGGTATTGTAAAACAAAGATTATTCCGGGAAAGACGCTTGTTTTTTTTGATGAAATCCAGGAATGCCCCAGAGCAATCACAGCACTGAAATATTTCTGTGAGAATAAGAAAGAACTGCATTTGGTGTGCGCAGGGTCTCTTCTGGGCGTATCAATAAAAAGAGAGCAAATATCCTTTCCGGTAGGAAAAGTGAACAGAATGCAGCTTTATCCGATGAGTTTTAAAGAATTTGTGATTGCTAATGAGAGATCGGATCTGGTTGAAGTATTTAAAAACTGGCCGGTTAACCGGCCTGTTCCTGAACTGTATTCGGTTCCTATGAAGAAGCTTCTTAAGGAGTATTACATTGTAGGCGGCATGCCGGAGGCTGTTAAAACATGGATTGAGACACACGATGCAGATGAAGTTGAAGCAGTCCAGAACGAAATACTGAACGATTATTCTGACGATTTTTCAAAGCATGCACCCGTTAATGAGATCCCGAAGATCAGATGGATATGGGATTCGGTTCCGCTACAGCTTGCAAAGGAAAACAATAAGTTCGTGTTCTCTCATGTCAAAGAAGGAAAACGATCAGCAGAGTTGGAGGATGCATTGGAGTGGCTTTCAGATGCGGGCTTGATCGTCAAAACCGAACTTGTAGAAAAGCCTGAGATACCTTTGTCTGGCTTTGCTGATAAGACCTATTTTAAAGTGTATATGTCAGATATAGGATTATTGAGAGCCAAATCAAAAGTGCCTGCCGGGACAGTTATGGAAGAGTCTGTTTTATATGACCGTTTCAAAGGCGCTTTTGCAGAAAATTATGTGCTGAACGAGTTGAAATCAACGGGCAAGCAACCGTATTTCTGGCGTTCCGGCAATACTGCAGAGATTGATTTTATATATGAAAATGATATGGACATCGTACCGGTAGAAGTCAAAGCGGCAGATAACACCCAGGCAAAAAGTTATAAGCAGTTCTGTAAGAAATACGAACCTCATAGTGGTATAAAGCTCTCACAGAAAAATATAGCCGAAAATTTATGTGAAAAGACGGTGACATATAGTATCCCGCTGTACTTGGCCTGGAATATAGATTTCTATATATGATCTATAAATGCGGCGTTTGTGGGGAGGTGGTACTCTGAAGCGATGCTTCCGGCCCCGGCGACCAGAATGATCACGAATTCTGTATCGAGGCGTTCAGGAGATTTAAGAAAAGGACAGGGAATCATGAGTAAACTGGCAGTTTTCTTTCCGGGAATCGGTTATACTGTGGATAAGCCGCTGATGTACTACAGCCGGAAACTGGCGGCGGAGATTGGCTATGAAATCCGGCTGCTTTCATACAGCGGCTTTCCGGAAAAGAAACGAGGCGATGATGACAGGATGCAGAAATCTGTCCGGATAGCGATTGACCAGTCGCGGGAACAGATGAAAGATCTGGATCTGTCGGCGTACGAAGATGTCCTGTTTATCGGGAAAAGCATCGGAACCATCGCGTCAGCGGTTCTTTATTCGGAGAGTGCTGCGAAAGACCGTATCCGCCTGATCCTGTATACGCCGCTGGAGGAGACGTTTTCGCTTCTTCTGGGGAATACGATTGTCTTCACCGGTTCGAACGATCCCTGGGTCGGGAAAAACCGCATTCCGGAATTATGCAGAGAGCATTATATTCCCTGCCGGATCATTCCGGGAGGGAACCACTCGCTGGAGACCGGAAATACCTTTGAAGATATGAATAATCTTCTGAAGGTCATGGCGGACACAAGAACGTTTATTCTTGGCGAAAGTCTGATGCATGCTGTTGTAGAAAGAAAATAACAACTCGATCATTTGTCGGGATATTGCCAAAATTGGGATTTTTGGAGGTGTTTCAATGGATAACACAAATTACGAGCTCAAAAACAAGGGCCTTCATCTGGTGAAGGCAGACAAAGAAAACTTCTGGACACTGATGGACCTGAGAGTCACAAAAGACCAGGAAGACTTCGTAGCCTCGAACGCAATCAGTCTGGCGCAGGCCTATGATACTTTGGCTGACGGTAAATTTGTCCAAGCCTTTGGCATCTGGGATGGTGAAACTCCTGTGGGTTTTGCTATGATCGACCACAATTCTGAAGAGTACGAAGAAATGCCTGAGGTCTATCGACATAGCTACTTTCTGTGGCGCTTTATGATCGATCAGCGATATCAAAAACGCGGCTACGGCAGAGATGCGCTGAAGCTGCTTTTGGATTATGTCCGGAGCTTTCCGGACGGAGAAGAAAAGCTTTGGAGTACCTCCTGGGAGCCCGAAAATGAAGTTGCTGCAAAGCTTTATCACGAATTCGGCTTTATAGAAAACGGCGAGATGGATGGAGACGAGATCGTTGCCGTTTTGGAACTCTGAGTCAACTTGTCGAATCGAATCATTTGATAGACAGAAAGCGGGAAAAGGAGAAATAGGATGAATTTTGCTGATTGGAAGTGGCTGAATGAAAGCCAGGCAATTACTGTAAACGGGGAACTTGTAATTACAGCGCCCGCCAAAACAGACTGGTTTAATAATCCGGTCCCGGAGAATGGAGTGCTTTCGGCCCCGGTGGCAAATGCGCCGTTTTATTACACAGAGGTAACGGGCGACTTCGTCTTCAGGGCAAAGGTACGACCGAATCACAGATATGTATATGACGCTTGTGCTTTGATGGTGATCAAAGATGAATACACGTGGGCGAAGGCCGCTTTTGAAGCCTCTGATTTCGGAACGAAGGCGGCTGTCTGTGTTGTGACCAATCAGATATCAGATGATGCGAACGGCTGCAATATTGATCAGGATGAAGCCTGGCTGCAGATTGTCCGAGTCGGAGATGTTTTCTGCGTGCATTATTCCCTGGACGGGAAACGGTTTGACATGGTCCGGCTTTTCCATCTGCCTGCGGGACAGAGCGTAAAGGTGGGACTGGAAGCCCAGAGCCCGGCGGGAGACGGAGGACTCAGATTCTTCAGTGACATAACACTGGAGCACAGGACAGTGGAAAACTTACGGAAAGGATGCTGACAGGGTTGAAGCTGGAATCACGAAAAGTCCTGTACAAATTGGCAATATCGAAGCTTGCAGGGAGGGAAAGTGAGGATAGAAAACGATCTGATTCGGATCAGGGATTTCACCGAGGGTGATATTCCCCTGATGCTTAAATGGCTGACAGACGACAGGGTGTTGGAATACTATGAGGGGCGGGATGTCAGATTTACCATGGATACTTTGGCGGCTCATTTTCTTGAAGGAATCCCCGACGGCTTCAGAGTGATTATCGAATACGGAGAACGACCAGTAGGATACGGTCAGGCTTATCAGCTGAGCGGAGAATTGTTCGAAGAATACGACTATCCCGATAACGGTAAAGTTGTATATGCCATGGATCAATTCATTGGCGAACCTTATTATTGGAATAGGGGAATCGGCTCTGCGTTTCTGCAAATGATGGCTTCATATCTAAAAACCGATAAGGAAGCCGCCTGCATTTTGCTTGATCCACATAAAAACAATTACAGGGCAATACGTGCCTATGAGAAAGCAGGATTCAGAATCATTAAGGCTCTTCCTGAACATGAGCTCTTCGAAGGTGAAATGGCAGATTGCTGGTTGATGGAAAGAAAACTGTAACTTCGGTCTTTGATGACCTACCTGGACCGCCTGACACTAAATCGGGCATTTAGAGGGAAATAACATGATAAGGTTTGAAACAGATATCGGGGCAATGAAACATGGAGTATAAAGATTATATCTGCAAAGATCAGGACGGAAATCTTCTCATTTTCGTTGATGGTGGCATAAACGAAGAGACTCTTTCTAATGATCCTTTATTCACTCATTGTCTGGCTGTTGTTAAGGTCGGCGAAGAATATCTTTTGGGTCGTAATAAATGGAGAAACCGGTTCGAGATCTTCGGCGGATGCGCCGAAAAAGGCGAAACAGCCAGGGAATGTATAATCAGAGAGTGCTGCGAGGAATTGGGTTTTACTGCTTCTGATATTACATATATTGGTGCTATGAAGTTCTTGCTCAAACCGGACTATTTCTCCAAAGAAGAACGTATAGAACTGGGTGGCTTATACGGCGTAACTTTGCCGGATATGAGTGTAGATTCATTATATGGAATGATTAAAGATAAAGATGAAATAACACAGTTTGCTTTGTACAGCAGGATTAAAGGCAATGAACCTATCGCGTTGATTGATGAAAAGCTGTTATCATACTATGAGTAAGGGATAATTGAAGAAATCAATGCATTTCTTCATGATCTGGATTAAGGAGAGGGCTCGGCTGAGGAAAACTACAAAAACAATCACAACTTGGGAGCTTTTTGTGAGATAGTTTTTAAGGAATGAGACAATGATCAGAGAGGTCAAAAGGGATGATATTCCCGGATGTGTAGAGATT
Organism: uncultured Eubacteriales bacterium; assembly: GCA_902803345.1. The sequence goes on from CADCPV010000267.1 coordinate 4,784, forward strand.
ATTAGAAAGAGTTTTCAAACGGTGGCAGATGAATTTGGCTTCACTGCAGATAATGCCCCAAGGTTCACAGCATTCGCAATAACCGAAGAACGCCTGTATTGGCAGTTGGAAAATGAACCGCGCCTGATGTTTGTTTATGAACGAGGCGGAGTTGCGTGTGGTTATTATTCGCTGCTGATACAGGACAACAATGAATGTGAACTCAATAATCTTGCGGTTCTTCCCGAATACAGATACTGCGGAATTGGCAGGGAATTATTGGAACATGCATATGAATCCGCAAAAAATCAGGGATGTAAGCGCATAAACATAGGAATTGTAGAAGAAAACAAAAGACTTAGAAAATGGTATGAGCAGAATGGAGCAATTCATATCGGAACTAAGAAATATGATTTCTTCCCGTTTACGTGCGGATATATGGTGAAGGAAATCCGGGAAATCAACGCAGAATATAATGAGCCGTTTGTGCGCGGATAGGGATATTCATGAACGCGAAACGGGGCTTTGTGCCGGAAGACGAACGAAATTTTTCCGAAGAAGCGGCTGCGGGCATGCGGACGGCAGCCAGACAGATCATTTACCTGATCAATGAAGGGTATGACCTGAAGCAGTCGACGACATTTGTCGGGAATCACTTTCAGCTTTCCGAGCGGCAGCGCCTTGCACTGATGAGGAGCCTGGCCGCGGATAAACAGCTGTCAGATAGGAAAAACAAAGAGAAATGCATCCGGCAGATTTCCGGGCAAAAGGTCTGGATTGACGGATTTAACACCATTATCACACTGGAGGTAATGCTGTCCGATTCAATCCTTTTTCAGGGAATGGACGGCTGTATCCGGGATCTAGCGGCACTCCGGGGAACATACCGGCTGATACCGGAAACAGAGCCGGCGGTGCGGATGATGATGAAACAGCTGGAGTCTGCGCAGGTTAAGAGTGCCGGCATTCTTCTGGATGAACCGGTATCCAATTCAGGGAGGCTGAAGGCACTGATTTCGGAGATTGCAGAAGAGTTCAGTTTTGGCGTCGATATTCAGATTCTCAGGGATGTAGATCGGGAACTGTATCAGAAAGAAAATGTGGTTACATCGGATGCAATTATTCTGGACCACTGCCGAAGCTGGGTAAATCTGACGGCTGAATGCCTGAAACAATACAGGAATTCGGTGATTCGGGTCTGGTGACTGCGATCCGGAACGGGAGGCGCGCACTGCAATATCATCTGCATGCATAAAGGAATGCGTCGTCGATAAAATCTGATGATGTCAGTATAGTAATGATAAAACAGGGGCATTTGTGAAGGTAATTGTTATGGATAAGAAAACAAAGATGGAAAACCCGACCCGTGAAGCACATGAAAAAAGACGTTTTCACAGGAGCGTGGCTCTATGCGGAAAAAGGGAGGAAAAGTGAATATGCATTATGATATAGTCGCATTACCTAAAGATCAGTGGAAAGGCACAGCCATACCCTTGAGCACCAGAAGCGACAGTTATTATGACTTTGAGATGAGTCCGCTAACCAGTGAAGGATGCACGGTTTCCATTGTCAGGAAACCGGCAGAAAAGGAGATCGTTCATACGCCGGAGGAATATGACTTCCCTGATTCTC
>CADCPV010000268.1 GCA_902803345.1 uncultured Eubacteriales bacterium
CCGCCATGGAATCGAAATCTCCGATAACGAGGTCGGGTTTGAGCCCGGCCTCGTTTATGGCCAGAAATCCGGCGTCTGCGGCGCAGAGGAAATCTTCGGGTTTTTTCTCGAAATTCAGGTCGGAAGGCGCGACGGAACCCGCTCCGACAATGATGAAGCGTCCGTTCATGACAGATCCTTTTTCGATGGTTTCAGACTGTTGACTTTTTTGGATATGATAAGCAGTGTGGCAGCATAGATTCCCGCGACAGCCGTAATGACGCCGACGATCAGCCAGTTGACGTTTCGAAGACCTGTGATGTCAAATTCGCCCGATTCGGCATTCTGCAGGTGCTGGAAGACAAGCGCGGTGATTGCGACGACCGCGCAGGCGATGATGAGTCCCGCGAACCATTTGAGGGCCGGAAGACCGGTGTTTTCCTCACGGCTCAGGCGGGTGACGGTTTCCTTTCTGAAATCGAGAACGGAGCCGATATAGTAGCCGACGACCATCGTGACGATCGTTTCGGGGATCATATAGGTTGCGTTGTAGCCGAGTGAGTACAGAAGCGCGGCGTTTGTGGGGATCGAGAGTCCGGCCCAGACCGTAGCGCCCGATATCACGTGACAGATATAGCGGAGGACCCCGATCAGAAGCGCGCCAAGAAGAAGCGCTCTCGGCTGTGAGGTCGTTTTCCGGAAGACTCCGCCGAGACCCGCGACAGTGAAAGCCACGATATAGTCAAGGAGGATTACCGCAAGAATGGACTGCCAGGTTGTGACCCAGGAAAGGGTCTTCAAACCAAGAAGCTGCTGAATGATTCCGAAGGCGAGACCGGTAAGAAGGCCCCATTTGATATTATTCCGGTAGGCAATGATGATGATTGGAAGCATGGAAGCGATCGTAACCGAACCTCCGTACGGAAGATCGACAAGCTTCAGCAGACTCAGGACCGTCGCGATCGCAAGCATGATTGCGGATTCGACGAGTTTTCTCGCGGGAGAAATGGTTGTTTGTTTCATAATGGATTCCCTTCTGTCTGGAATAGTGTAGGGAAAACAAAAACCGCATGCGGAATCGGCATGCGGTTTTCACTATTGAAGACTTCCTACGCCGGCATTATCCGTATCAGGTATAAGGGTTCGGATCTAATCCGTCTCAGCACGAGGCACCCCTGTCGATTCGCTTGGGTATGATGTTTTCAAGTGTCCATTATAGTCTGTTTTTCGCCTTTGTCAAGGTTGAATTCCGAAACACAGAAGTGGGGATTAGGCGGTCTTTTTGAAAGGGCTGTGGAGGATCACCGAAATCCACAGCAGGGTATAAGCGCAGTCTTCCAGGAACCAGCGGATAATGACCCAGCCCGGGATATCGAAGCGAATTGCGGAAATGAGACTCTGGATCAGCATGATCAGGGTAACTGCGATCGATACAATCGCAGCGATCAGTTTTACAAGCTGATTGACGCCCTTCCCCTTCAGGGCATAATAAAGCGCGGTGAGAATGAAGGCTGCTAAGATCAGAACACTCCAGAAAAGGCTGAGTCCGGAAAGATTGTTGGTGACAAGCTGTATAAAACGAAGAGCTGCGAGGATAAAGAGCCCGACGCCGCAGAGCGAAGGACCGGATTTCCTTCCTACGGCGGTTCCGACCCCGTACAACAGGATACCGCAGACAACAAAGAACTGCATTACGGCACACAAAAGCTCGATCAGCTTAATACTGATGCTGGACTGCATCAGCCGGCTGAAGAAAGGGGTATAGATCTGATTGCTGCCAGGAATCAGTGCAACCAGAATCAGTGTGATCAGGATAAACATTAATCCGGCGGAAATAAAGGGGAATACCTTTGCGATCACCGGGGTACGGGGAGTATTCTGTTCAGACATGGCATGAAGCTCCTTTCGCATAGCCTAAGGAGTCAGGAACGGCTCCAAATTAGTGTTGAGAAAATTAAAGCATGATTGTGAAGAATTGTCAAGAAGGAAGCGTTTTCATTGCACTGTGTTCTTGCTATTTTTGAAGAAATGCTTTATACTGAAATAAATGTATCGGAAGATGATTATGGAGAACGGAAAAACAGGCTGAGATTCGAATTTTACAGAACATAAAACAGGAGGAAAACGATGGCAAAAGAATTCTATATGACCAAGGACGCCCCGATCGTCGAAACGAAGGCTGGAAAGCTTCGGGGCTTCCATTATGACGGCGTAGACCATTTCTACGGAATCCGATATGCGAAGGCAAAACGCTTCCAGATGCCCGAACCGGTTGCACCCTGGGAAGGCGTCAAAGACGCCGGTTCCTACGGCATGATCTGCCCGGTTCTTTCGGAGCCGATGCCGACCGGCGAAGTGCGCTGCCCGCACCGCTTCTGGCCCTCGTCCGAGCATTGCCAGTACCTGAATGTCTGGACGGATTCCTGTGATCCGGCGAAAAAGAAACCGGTCATGTTCTGGATTCACGGCGGCGGCTATTCTGCTGGTTCCTCGATCGAGCAGATCTGTTACGACGGCTTCAATCTCGCGAAACAGGATGACGTTGTGGTTGTTTCGGTCAACCACCGGCTGAATGCCTTCGGCTATCTTGACATGTCCAGCTTCGGTGAGAAGTACTGGAATTCCGTGAACGTCGGTATGGCGGACCTTGTGGAGGCGCTCAGGTGGGTTCGGGACAATATCGCGAATTTCGGCGGCGATCCTGAAAATGTCACAATCTTCGGACAGTCCGGCGGCGGCGGAAAGGTCACAGTTTTAGGACAGATTCCGGAAGCGGAAGGCCTGTTCCAGCGGATGATCGTGATGTCCGGTGTGCTGTCGGACCTCGACTTCTTCGGGGCGACAACAAACGCCACGGGAAGAGAAGTTGCGCTGAAGGTGCTTGCAGCACTGAATATTCCGGAAGACCAGGTCGAAAGACTGGAAAAGGTACCGGTTCCGCAGTTC
>CADCPV010000269.1 GCA_902803345.1 uncultured Eubacteriales bacterium
CGAAGATGACATATTCGTTTGAAAATACGCTTCTTTTATGATACAGTATATTCAGAATATGGCATCATGTATTTCGGGCAGGAAGAATAACGGAATCACACAAACAGAGAAGGAGGGCAGGCCATATGAATTATGACGTTGGCGCATGCAAAAACTGCAGAAAAATTGCAGGTGTTACCAAAGACCACAAATGTCAGAACTGCGGAGCCGAAAGAGAAACCGTTCCGCTTTATACCTGGTTTCATCAGGATTGCCGCCTGGTTGAGAAGCAGGAAACCATTGACAGGATGGATGAACTGGATAATGTTCAGGTGAAGGCCTCACATATAAGCGGCGCGGAGTTAAAAGCCGGTCTGCGGGATCTGTTCATCTGCCTTGGCATTGCAGTTGCGCTGCTCCTTTTCGGCCTGCTGTGCGTCAAGGGGGCAGGCGGCAATGTGAAAGGTCGAATGACCTTTATGGGGCTTCTTTTTCTGATCGCTTCCCCGGTTATGCTGATCGTGGGTATCGGTCTCTTTATCAAGCGTGTCTTTTCCAGTGCCCGTGCGAAGACCCCGGACAAGGCGTTTACGCTGTTTTGGAATGCTGTATTTGAGAACAAGACATTCTCTGAGAAGTACGAAACTGCCGAAATCGCGGTATCGAAAATCACACGTTCTTTGCCTGAGGCAGTCCGGCAGATTGTGGATCCGATACGGCTGCAATCCTGGGTAAACAACCTGCGCAGTATGATTGCCGAAAGCAACACCGAACTGGCCGCGGCGAGCTCCAACTTCTATAAAGATGCTGTTCAGGGTGCTAAGGGTGAAGACGATTCCATGACGATTGAAAACCTTTCCACCCAGCTTATTGACGAGCATAAAGCAGTCGTTTCGGCAGATCTGGTGGTTTCCCGCAAATGGATGCGCTCTTTACAAAACAGAAACAATGACACTTATACTTATAAGATGTCAGCCAATGTGCTGCATGCCGAGACTACACTCCTGAAAGCAGGCGAGTACTGGTATGTGCCGGACTTTATGCCCGAAGCAAAAACAGCAGAACTTTTGATACGCGATTCATACAGTTAACCTCTCTTTTCTTTTTTTGAATGCTTCAATTATGTCATAAAACCACAGTTTATTCTTTCATATTTCTATTATTACAAATAAAAACGTAATAATCAATAGAAAATACCGAATTCACAGGAAACGATAAAAAGGAGAAAAGCCATGCACATTGCAGTCGTATCACTTGGCGCTTTCGGTCATGTCAATCCCACCCTGTCCTTTGTGACAGAGCTTGTCAAGCGCGGCGTCCGTGTGACGTATTTTACCACGGAAGATTTCCGCCGCATCATTGAACCGACCGGCGCGGATTTTGTCCCGGTTCCGTCCTGGATGGCTTCGAATGATCCCAATAACCAGCCGAAGGAAGAAGGCAAGAAGGAAGACAGCGGCGACAGTGTTGCCGCGATCGTGCCTTTCCTGTTCCTCAATGAAGCCGGTGCCTACATCGATACCATTCTGGACGTACTCAGGGAGGATAAGCCCGATGCGATCCTTCATGATTTTGCGGGTATTGCAGGTACGATTGCCGCAGATCACCTGAAGATTCCGAATATCATGCTTTATACAAGCTATCCGTCCAATGACACGTATTCTGTTGCGGAATCCTTCTCCGGCATTCCTTCGGACCATCCGCTTCGGATCGCTGCGGACCAGATCGCGGAGGGTTACGCTGCGAAGTACGGCTGCCGCAAGATGACCGTTAAAGAGATTTTTGACGGGCAGGGCGACCTGAATCTTGTCATGGTTCAGAAACGACTGGTGCCGAATTACGAGAGTTTTGATGACAGCTTTATCTTCACCGGCGTGCAGATTGGCAGGCGCAGTGCATTCGGTTCCTGGACCGCACCACAGAACGGTAAGCCCCTGCTGTACTCCTCGCTCGGAACCGCTTTCAACAACTGGCCGGAGTATTATCCGATCCTGTTCGACGCGGTGCGCGACCTGGATATCAACGTTTTTGCGGCACTCGGCGCTGTCGATCCGGAAACCCTCCGTGACGTACCGGAAAATGTGGAACTCGGCAAAATGGTTCCGCAGCTCGATATCCTGTCGCAGGCCTCCGTATTCATTACGCATGCGGGCATGGGCGGCACAGGCGAGGCCATCTATTACGGTGTGCCGCTGATCGCAATCCCGCAGATGGATGAGCAGGCCATTACCGCACGGCAGATCGAAAAGAACGGTCTGGGTGTTGCGTTCCTCGATAAGAACGCGATTACCAGCGAGGCTCTGAAGGCGGCGATTGTCCGGCTTCTCAGGGATCCCGCCTATCGCGAAACTGCAAAGGATTTCAGCGAAGACATGCGGTCGCTTGGCGGCGCGCAGGCTTCCGCAGATGCTATCATTCATTTCCTGGAGAAAACCGGACATAGCCTGTAAAAACGCTGCGGAACTGGCCGCTCCCGCCGCGAAACTGCCAAACGGATGTGCCATTCGGCACTTTCCTTCGTGCCGCATATCATGTATAATAGGTTTACACTCAAAAGGAGGAGAAGAACGATGAAAAAAGTACTTTGTTTTCTGCTTGCGCTGACGCTGATTCTGGGCCTCTGCTCCTGTAAAAAAGCGATACAGCTTGCTTCGGAAGCCGTTGACAATGCGATGGACAATGGCGACAAAAAAGATGATAAGAAAGACGACAAAAAGGATGACAAAGACGACTCCGGCAATCTGTCCGGAAATGCCGGAAAACTGAAGGAGGGCAAGTGGCCGGAATCCATTTACGGTCCTCTGGGCATCGATGAACTGAAGCCCGCAAACGGCAAGATTGTTTACACGGAATTCCTGGATGAAGGCTCCTATCAGTACGAAGTCTACCTGAAAGGCGTGACGCGTGAGGAATTCGTCGCCTGGACGGACGCGCTGTTTGCGAAGGGCTTCCGTGCGCATGACCGCGACAAGGAAAGGATCAAAAACAGTTATGATTATGATACGATGATTTATCTCCCGCAGGAGAAACAGCCGTATCGGATGCGCCTCTCCTTTACATTTGATGAAAATATGGGTTTCGAATGGTACGGCGAGGACGATAAGAACTACGATATTATCTGGGAGAAGGATGAAGACGGCGAGGAGTACGGCTACATTGAGTACAACGTCTCCATCTCCCTGAACCCGATGAATACGGAGAGTGTTTTTGAGGGCGAGCTTTCACAGTTCGGAATGAAAGCGGAAGATTTCAAGGATATCCCGAATATCCGCTCCGTCACGCTCGGAAAGGGCGATTTCTCGGACGCTGCGACCTTCCGTTTCTATCAGGACCATATGACGACCGAGGAGGAATTTGAGACGATCCGCCTGAAGCTGATTGACAAGTTTGATGCGGCAGGCTGGAGCTTCTACCATGCATTCAATACCGACGACAGCCTGACTGCCCAGGACGTGAAGGATCAGGGCCTCGGATCCTACTATGTTCATAAAGGTGACGACCTGTATCTGATGATGATCGATCCGGACTCCGAATACGGTGAATTCGGCGGCTATTACAGCGTTTATATCCAGAAGGCGAACAGGTAAAAGAAGATTTTAAATTTTTAAAAAGTTTATGCAACCTCCTTCTTTGTTTTTCAGTCTTTAGAGACAGAAGAGGAAAAAACAAACGGCAGCCGGGAAACACCGGCACCGAAAAATGAAGGAGGCCATAAATGAAAAGCTTATGTATTTATTTCTTTTACACCCTGTCCATGATTTCGATGATGAGAAGCGGAATCGATCCGAACGCACAGGCAGCTGCTCCTGCCGTATCCTATGAGCAGCAGATGGAATCAGCCGGCGCATACGGGGACTTTGGAGATATTCAGGTAATGGTCGGTGACGACTGGGTCAGCATCTACGGCGAAGATGAGAAGAGAAGTCTCAGAAAGAATGACAGCGACGACATGGATGAGGAAGTCCGCTGGGGCGGCAAGACCGTCGACTGGATCCGCATGAGCAACTGATCCCGCAGACAGAAATTCGGGATACAAGGTGATATAAGGGGACGGGCCCACTGTACCAAAACGGTACGGCGGGCCCGTCCCCTTTATCACTTTTTTTGTTGCTTTTCACGGCAGTTCTGCTATAATTGAGGCAAAGATTAACGTGTGTATCCGGTGCGGAGAGCGGCGGAAAAGAAGGGAGACAGTTTCTATGCAGTACGGTTATTTTGACGGCCCCAATAAGGAATATGTCGTGACAAGGCCCGATACCCCGAAGGCCTGGTGCAACTATCTCGGATCGCCGGCTTACGGCGCCATCATTTCAAACAATGCCGCCGGCTACAGTTTTGTGAAGTCCGGCGCTTCCGGCCGGCTTATGCGCTTCCGTTTCAATTCGGTACCAGAGGATGAGCAGGGCCGGTTTATTTACATTTACGACAAGGAAACAAAGGACTACTGGTCCGGGTCCTGGCAGCCCGTCGGGAAGCCGCTGGATTCCTACAAGTCCGTCTGCCGTCACGGTACCGGCTATACGGTGATCGGATCCGAGTATGCGGGCATTGAGACCGAGACCCTGTATTATGTCCCGATGGAGGGGCTGTACGAGGTCTGGAACTGCACGGTGAAAAACGTGTCGGACCGCCCCCGGAAACTGACGCTTTCAGGTGTCGTGGAGTTTACGAACGAATCGAATTACGAGCAGGATCAGGTGAATCTGCAGTATACGCTTTTCATCAGCCGGACTTATTTTGAAAACAATACGATTATCCAGGCGATCAATGAAAACACAAAGTGGGACGACGCAGAGGAACGCGGGAACTACCGTTTCTTCGGCGCGGCCGGGGCAGAGGCTTCCTCTTATGACGGCGACCTCAAGAAATTCCTCGGTAAGTACCGGACTTACCGGAACCCCATCGGCATCGAGCAGGGAAAGCTCAGCAACAGCCTCAATTATAACCTGAATTCGGTCGGCGCGCTGGGATTTGACCTGGAACTTCAGCCGGGCGAAGAGAAAACAATCCGCTTTGTCTTCGGTGAAGGCCGCCGTGATGTCGCGGAATCGGTACGTGCGCCGTATGAAGGCGAAGAAGGTGCGGCAAAAGTTGCGGCGGAGCTTGCGGAAATCAGGGAATACTGGCATTCCCGCATTAACCGGCTGCAGGTCAAAACGCCGGATGAAAACTTCAACAACATGATGAACTGCTGGTCCGCATACCAGAGTTTTATGACCTTCAACTGGTCGCGTTCGGCCTCGCTGATCTACTGCGGACTCCGCAACGGTCTCGGCTACCGCGATACGGTGCAGGATATTCAGGGCGCGGTTTACCTCGACCCGGAGATGGCACGGGAGCGGCTGGAACTGATGTTTACCGGCCTCGTAAACCACGGCGGCGCGCTTCCGCTTCTTCGCTGGGAGTTTGTGGCCGGAAAGGAAGGCACGCCTGAGGACCCGGAATATGTGAAGCTGACCGGCGCTCCGGAATACCGGGCGGACGACGCACTGTGGCTCTTCCCGACGACCGACACCTATATCAACGAGACCGGCGACGTGGATTTCCTCAAAAAAGTGCTTCTCTACAGCAACGAGGGCGAGGGCACGGTTTACGAGCACCTGAAACGCGCGATCGGCTTCAATCTCGCGCATTCCGGCGTGCACGGGCTTCCGGCCGGCCTTTCCGCCGACTGGAACGACTGCCTGCAGATGGGTGGAAAAGGCGAATCCAGTTTCGTTGCATTCCAGCTCTATTATGCGGTGCAGATTCTCGAAAAGTATGCGGGCTATCTCGGATATGATGAAGATATCAAGTGGTGCGAAGACCTGAAGAAGACCCTTTACGACAGCATTCAGGGCTGCATGTGGGATGAGGACCGCTTTGTCCGCGGCATCTGCGAAGACGGTCTCGTGATCGGCGCAAAGGATGCAAAAGAAGCTTCCCTGTGGCTGAATCCACAGGTGTGGTCGGTCATTTCCGGACTTGCGACATCCGAGCAGGCAGAAAAGTCCATGGACAAGGTTTACGAAGTCCTGAATTCGAAATACGGTGCGAAGCTGTTTGATCCGCCCTTCACCGATTTCGGCCTTCCGACCGTACGGATGATTCTCTTCAATCCGGGTACAAAGGAAAATGCAGGGATTTTCTCCCAGCCGCAGGGCTGGCTTGTCAACGCGGAGTGTGTGATGGGCCATGGAAATCGGGCCTTTGAGTATTTCACGGAAATCAGCCCGGCGACCGCGAACGAAAATTATGCGGACATCCGCGAGATCGAACCTTATGCCCACGGCCAGTCGGTGGAAGGCCCGGACAGCCTGAATTTCGGCCGCGCACATGTACACTGGCTGACCGGCACGGCTTCGACCGTCATTGTCGCGATGACGCAGGGCATCCTCGGTATTAAGCCGGAGCTTCAGGGCATCGTGATCGAGCCCTGCATCCCGTCTTCGTGGGACGGCCTCACGATCAACCGCGTGTGGAGAGGCAAAATGCTTCGCTGCACGATCGACAACTCCGCCCACGTCGAGAAGGGCATCGTCAAAGTTGTCGTAAACGGCACGGAAATCGACGGAAAGTGCATTC
>CADCPV010000270.1 GCA_902803345.1 uncultured Eubacteriales bacterium
CCCTGCACAGATGTCGAAAACGGCCGGTTTCCCGGCCGTTTTCTTTTTGTGTATTATTTTGTATAAGTTACGCTTCGGCGCCTGAAACCGCCCCTTTCAGCGCATCCTGGGCCTCTTCTGTAAGCCCGCTCACGTTAATGTTGCGGTTTACCTTCGCATCGTAGGTCTGGGCTTTCATAACCTCCACAAGATCGAGACCGGTGACCTCCTTCACGGATTCAATGGTCTTTGCGAGCACGTTCGGAACGTAGCCGCCCATCTGGGAAACGCCTGATTCGCCGTTTGCACCTCCGTCGATGATCGTAATCTTGTCGATCGACTCCATCGGTTTCGCAATTGCCGCCGCCATCTCAGGAAGGGCTTTCACGATCATTTCCATCATGGCTGCCTGGCCGTATTTCTTCATGGCCTCGGCTTTCTTCTCCAGCGCCTCCGCTTCCGCGATGCCTTTCGCCTCAATGGCCTTTGCCTCTGCCTCGCCGACCTTCCGAATGCCTTCCGCTTCCTGGGTCTTGGCATAAAGTTCTGCTTCCGCCTGGACCTTCTTCGCCTCGGCTTCCTTCTCGCGTTCGAAGCGCTCCGCCTCGGCCTTGCGCTGACGTTCAAAGAGCTCGGCTTCCGCCTGCTGCTGACGCGCATATTTTTCAGCCTCGGCTTTCTTCTTGATCTGCGCCTCGAGAGTCTGTTCGGTCACTTCGACGTCTTTCTTTTTCAGCTCGATTTCGCGCTCCTGACGCGCGATATTCGCATTTGCAGTCGCAACCTCGATAGTTTTCCGCTGCTCCTGCTGCTGAATCTCATAAGCCGCATCTGCTTCCGCCTGCTTCACATCCGACTCTCTCTTCAACTCTGCCTGACGGATCCGAAGTTCGTTCTTTCTTGCCGCGATTTCTGTCTCGGCTGCAACCTGTGCTTCATTCGCAAGGCGTTTTGCCTCTGCCTCAGCGACTGCCACATCCTTGTCTGCCTGTGCTTTTGCAATCGAAGCATCCTTCTGGATCTGCGACATATTATCCTGGCCGAGGGCGACAATCAGTCCCTTTTCATCCTCTATTTTCTGGATGTTGCAGGAAATAATCTCGATGCCCAGCGCATTCATATCTTTCTGAGCCTTCTCCTGCACCTCGTCACCGAATTTCTTCCGGTCTGTGTTCAGTTCTTTTAGCCGAACCGTGCCTATAATCTCACGCATGTTGCCCTGCAGGGAATCCGTCAGCGCTGCGATGATGGTTTTGTCGTCCATATTAAGGAAGTTCTTCATCGCAATCTTAATGCCTTCCGGATCGGTTTTGACCCGTACCTTGGCAACTGCGTCGATATCCACGCCGATGAAATCCAGCGTCGGCACATAGCCGTTCGTTTTGATATCAATGCTGACCTGCTTTAGGACCAGCGTATCTTTTCTCTCAAGGAAGGGCAGCTTTACGCCGGCGCGTCCGATCAGGATCCGCGGTTCGCGGCGAAGGCCGGAAATAATATAGGCCTTGTCCGGCGGTGCCTTCACATAGCCTGAGATAATAATGATAATCAGCAGGATGACAACGATCACAATCAGCGGAATTAAGTATTTTTCCATCCTTTTCACCCCTTTCACATACAGCGGACAGGCATTTCTGCCCGTCGGAACAATAATCCGCGGGGAGGTTTTCTGCCTCCTCGCGGATTATCATAGCATTTTTATGGGAGTGAAAAAAGGATTGTTTCCGCGGAATAAAACCGATTATTCCGCCATCAGAAGCTCCTGATTTCGTCAACGGTTTTCTGATCCAATCGACACACCATCTCCGTGAGAAGGCGGACGGTATTCATATAATCATCGTAATGTATCATGCTAGTCGGCGTGTGGCAGTAGCGCGAGGGAACATTCAGAAGAAGCACCGGCATGCCTGAGCGTATGCCCTGGAATTCGCCGGCGTCAGTTCCGCCGTGCTTCATGACAGAAGTCTGGTAAGGAATGCCGCATTCCTCGGCGACCGATACAGCAAAACGCATCAGCTTCCGGTTGGAGATTGTAGCAGAATCCATGAAGCAGAGATCCGGTCCTTTCCCGAGAGACACGCGCTCCCGGTCTGCGCCGGGCACATCGTCAGCAATGCCAACATCAATGGAAAAGCCGATATCCGCACGGGACTGAAAGCCAAGCGTTTTCGCACCGCGTGTTCCAACCTCCTCCTGCACCGAACCGCCGCCAATGAAGGTGTTAGGATGACCGGATTCCTTCAAGTTCTCCATCACACGATAAGAAACCGCACAGCCAATCCGGTTATCCCAGGCCTTGTTCACGAGATGCTTCCTATCCTTGCCAAGCTGCGTAAAGCAGCCCTTTGGAACAATGAAATCGCCGATCCGAATGCCGAGTTCGCGAACCTCTTCTCTGGAGCTGCAGCCGACATCCAGTACAAGCTTTTCCATTTCGGGGTAATCCTTGTTCATACCGCCTTCCGGGCCGATTGCGCAGAGCGCTTCCACGTCGCCCTGCTCTGTCTGGATCACAAAATGCTGCGACAGCACGCCGGTGATAAAATAGTAGCCACAGCGCGCGAAGCGGATAAAGCCGTCTTCTGTAATACTGCGCACCATGAATCCCACCTCATCCATGTGGCCGACTGCAAGGATCCGTGGGCCCGATGTTCCAAGCTCCGCAAGAAGCGAGCCCATTCCGTCAGTCTCAACCCGATCCGCAAGGCCAGTATATTTCGCACTGAAATACTCCCGGACTGCGGCTTCTCCGCCGCTCGTGCCCCGAAGATCCGTTACTTCCCTAAGAAAATCCAGCTCCTTCTGCTCCATCATCTGCTATACCTCCGTGCTGCCCCTGTTATTCCGGGAAATTGAGGCTGTATACCTTCTGCGCCAGTTTCGGGCTGCCGAAATCCACAATCACAAAGACGCCTGTCAGAGACTCCCGGTACACGGTCAGATCCTCTTTCAGAAGCTTCCGGTTCAGCTTTTTCGCAAACCGGTACGGATGGCCGTATTTAGCGGTGCCCTTGGTACTCAAGAAGTCCAGGTTTATATCGCTGCCATAAAGGCTTTCCTTGAATGCCGCCCATTTCGAACCCACTGTGTATTCAAAACGGTCCTGAACCTGCAGCGTAAGCCCCGCAGATTCGCTGATCCTGAAAGGCGGCGAAACATAATCGAGTCCGTCTTTGGGCTGGTCTTCCCAGATCAGCGGGATGCCGGCACGCGCCTTCAGGCCTGCTTCATCTTCATAACGTCTGAAAAGCACCAGCTTTCCTCTGGCTTCCCCGATCGTCGGCATGGTTTCCGTCTCAAGAAGCGAAATACCGGATGATGTGATCGCCTGGTCAAGAAGCGCCTGGAACTCCGAAACGCTCTCGTCCCCGTGCTCCTGTTTCACGACAAAGAGCACGCACTCCGTCGGATGCTCCGAAAGGAATGCAGCACAGTCCGAAAGCACCGAATCCACATACAGTGCGGAACTCCAGATCGAGCTTCCCGTCCTGCAGCTTGTAAAGCCATGCATGAATTTCAGCTTTCCCTGATCCGCACCGAGACGAATGTCAAGATACCGGAAACCGGCCTTCAGCTGTTCTGAAATCGAGGCCGACTGACATTTTGAAAAGTACGCAAGCTGTACATACTGGGTTCCGGAATCATGTGTCCCGGGAATCACAATCTCCGACAAAAGCGTCTCATCCGGGATATCTCCCATCCAGCGGTCCGAGCCGAAAACCGGCAATGTATCCGCCTTTTCAAGATTCGGAACAAGCATAACCCATCCCAACACCACAATAATCAGCAGAAAAAGGATAAATAAAACCATTGCTGCCGGTTTCATCGGTTTCTTTTCATTTTCCATAGCTGTATCATACTCCCTGAAAAATATCGCTGCCGCTGCCCGAAACCGGGCCGTGCGCGTTGTGATCCCATAAAACACAATCTTAAAGTGCTATGATACACCCGCCGGCCCTTCCCGTCAAGTTTCAGTTGATTTATTCGCACTTTCCATATATACTAAAATAAAAACTTGATTGTTGATGATCTGTCTGCTGCAATGAACCGGAAGGAGCGTAAACGTTATGGGAAGAAAATCCGTTAAAGCCAATAAAAATGCTTACCAGATCTCCAGAGAAGCTGCCGGGCTTACCCGGGAGAGAGCCGGCGAACTGATGAGTTTCGTCAGCGATGACCGGATCGAAAAGATCGAATCCGAACGTTCCCTTCCGCATCCGGAAGAAGTACTTGCCATGTCACGCTGTTACCGCGACGCGCGCCTCTGCAATTACTACTGTTCGCACGAGTGCCCGATCGGGCAGATCTATGTCCCGGAAATCGAACTGAAGTCTCTTTCTCAGATTACGCTTGAAACGGTCAATGCAATCAATTCTCTTGAAAAGCGCAAGAACCGTCTGATCGAGATTGCAGTCGACGGCAGAATCGATCCGGATGAGCAGGAGGATTTCGACGACATCAAAAAAGAGCTTGACGAGATTTCCGAAGCAGTCCAGACCCTTCGCATGTGGATCGACCATCAGGAGAAAAACCCGCCGGAAGCGGACTGATTTACAAAAGCAATTCCTCGATAAAATACTTCTCCGGAAGCCACTCCGAGTAAGCGGCAGCTGTTCCGACTGCAACGGAAAAGCGAAGCGCTTCGCGGTAATCCGCAGTCCGCTGATACGCGTCAATAAAGCCCGCGATCATGGAATCTCCGGCTGCGACTGTATTGAAGGGATGTCCCGGCGGGACCTCAGGCGGTGTCTCGGAGAAGAATTCACCTGTTTCTGTAAGAAGTACTGCTCCTTTTCCGCCCAGGGAGACCATGACGTTTCGGGCACCGAGCTGCTGAAGCTTCTGCATTTCGAAGAGGAGTCCCTCCTCCGTATTCACCGGATGTCCCGCAAGCCCTTCGATTTCCTCATCATTCGGCTTGATCAGGAAGGGCCGGTATGAAAGCGCCGACAAAAGCGCTTCCCCGTAGGAATCCAGGATCACCCGGGCCTTGGTCACCGCCATCAGATCCCGGTAAAAAGTTGGCTTTGCGCCTTTCGGAAGATTCCCGGACAGGACCAGAAGGTCCCCGGGGGTGAATTCCGACAGGCGCTTTTCCAGCGCATTTTTAAGCTTTTCGGAGATCGTCAC
>CADCPV010000271.1 GCA_902803345.1 uncultured Eubacteriales bacterium
CCGAAAATCATGATCGCCAAAGCCAAAAAGCCCATGCCGCCGACGGAGGATTCCGCCGTGCCGTCCGCGATGGTTGCGATATAGGCATAGCCGCCTACGCCCGCAAGGAAGCCGGAGATCGTCGTGCCCAGGTACCGCATCTTGAAGACGTTGATACCGACGGAAGCCGCTGCCTGCGGATGCTCGCCGCAGGAACGGAGCCGCATGCCGGTCCGGGTCTTGTAGATCCAGATGGACAGCACAATGAACATGATCACAATGATATAGGTTGAAAGATACGCCTTGTCGCCGAAGATCTGCACCAGAGCCGGAAGATTGGGGTTCTTGATGACGTAGCCTGCGAAATTCGCGGGCATCTGAATCTTTTCACTGTTGAACAGTGAAAGCGCAAAGGCGTTTACGATTGCGGGAGCCAGCATATTGAGCGCTGTACCGCCGATCGTCTGGTCTGCCTTCAGCGTAACTGCTGAAAGGGACAGAAGGAGCGAGAAGATTGCTGCCGCTGCGCCGGAAATCATCAGCACCACGAAGAACATCAGCTGAATATTTCCGGTCAGAATATCCGCCATGGAGAAAAAGCGGGCAACAATGGCTCCGATAAAGGCGCCGAAGATCATTTCGCCTTCGAGTGCCAGGTTGATGACGCCGGAACGCTCTGCAAACATACCTGCCAGCGCAACGATCAAAAGGGGCGCCGCGTAAACCAGTGTTTTCTGAAGTAAGAATACCATTACAGATCCGCCTCCTTTCCGTTATCTTCCGGATCATCCGGTTCTTTCTGTTCCTCCTCCGGTTCCGGTTCGTCTTCGGGGATCAGCTCCACGTCGCTGTCCGCGTCTTCTGCCGTATCATCCGGTTCCTTCAGCACCTCTTCCGTTCCGCCTCCGGCAAGGGCTGCCGCAGCACTGATGCCGCCTTCGGCAACCGGAGCCGCCGCAGTCGTCTTCTTCCTTCTGGACAGGATGTCATTGAAGAGCCGCGAGAAGCCTGCAAAGTAAATGATCAGCGCGATGATGATATCCGCGATGTACTTGTTGAAGCCCGCGCTCGGCAGGTTGTCGCCACCGATCGAAAGATACCGGATAAAGAGACTGACAAAGATGACCGCGATCGGATTGCTGGACCCAAGAAGCGCTGCCGGGATGCCGTTGAAACCGTAGTCCGGAAGCTTGCCGTAGGCGCTGTCGAATTTGAATTCGATGCCGGGGTTCAGGTAGTAGATCGCACCGCCGATTGCCGCAAGACCGCCCGCAATCGCCATGGAAAGAATAATGTTGCGTTTTTCGTTCATACCTGCATATCTTGCGCCGTATTTGTTGGCACCGCAGGCACGAAGTTCATAACCGAAAGTGGTCTTTGTGAGCATGATGTAGATAATGATCGCAAGAAGCACCGCAACCACAATTCCGAGGTCGAGATACGACCCGGAGAACAGCTTGTTCAGGCCGATTTTCGGTGTTCCGTTTCCGGTAACCGCAGTCGTGATCAGGTATCCGGATTTGCCGGATCCGCTGTTGACAAGATGCGGCATCGCGCCGAAAACCCAGCTGACGATGTTCGCGGCAATCCAGTTCGTCATAATGCAGACGATAACTTCATTGACGTTGAAGACAGCCTTGAAGAAGCCGGGGATCGCGCCCCAGAGCATGCCGAAGACGGCGCCGACTACGAGAGCGAGAATCCAGACCAGGACGCCGAGCGCCGGCTTTCCGGTCGTGTTGATATTGAGCGCCACAAGAAGCGAGCCCATCGTGCCCATCAAAAACTGTCCGGCTGCACCGATGTTGAACAGACCGGTTTTATAAGCGATCGCGACCGAAACACCGGTCATAATCAGCGGCGTCGCGTAGAACATCATATCGCCGATATTGGTCCGGATATACTGTGCGGTTCCGCTCGAGAAGGGACCTCCCAAAAGAATCGTGAGTCCGTAAAATGCGTCGCCGACGGTGATCCAGTCGTTGAAGAAGCTCAGGATCACCATGACGATAAATCCTACGACAAGTCCCGCCAGAATACAGAGAATTGAGGCGCGGACTGATTTAAAGCCCTGTTTTTCTGTCAGTTTTTTCATGATTTACGCCTCCTTTCCCTGATCTCGTTTCGCGCCGGCCATGTACAGGCCGAGTTCCTGGACCGTGGTCTTCTTGGGATCCAGTTCGCCGACGATTTCTCCCTCATAGATTACAAGGATCCGGTCGGAAAGACTCATCACCTCATCCAGTTCGAGGGAAATCAGGAGAACTGCCGCGCCCTCATCGCGCTTCTTTACGATTTCGCTGTGAATGAATTCAATCGCGCCGACGTCGAGACCGCGGGTCGGCTGGATTGCGATCAGAAGCTTGTGTTCGTGATCGAGCTCTCTTGCGACGATGGCTTTCTGCTGGTTGCCGCCGGACATGGAACGCGCTGTCGACTCGGCGCCGGCAGCGGACCGGACGTCGAATTCCTCAATCAGCTGATCGGCGTATTTACGGACTTCGTCGAATTTGATCAGCCCGTGATTCTGGAAGCGGGGCTCGCGGTAACGCCGGAGCACGATATTCTCCTGCAGGGAGAAATCCAGGATCAGGCCGTGTTTGTGCCGGTCTTCCGGAATATTGCTCATGCCGTGTTCCGCGCGGTAGAGAATACTCTTTTTGGTGATATCCTCCCCGTCCAAAATGATGCTGCCGTGCTCTGCCTTCGCAAGGCCTGTCAGCGCGTAGCCGAGCTCCGTCTGTCCGTTGCCGTCGATACCGGCGATACAGGTAATCTCACCTGCCCGAACCGTGAAGCTGACATTCCGGACTGCGTCCTTCGGATGGGAAATGCTGTGAACGCTCAGGTTTTTCACCTCGAGCACTGCCTGCTTCGGTTCTGCAGGCTTCTTCTCAACCTCGAAATTCACGGAACGTCCGACCATCATTTCGGAAAGCTCTTCCTTGGTGGTGTTTTTGACATCCACCGTGCCGATGTAGCGGCCTTTTCGAAGCACTGAGCAGCGGTCCGCAACTTCCATGATTTCATTCAGTTTATGGGTAATAAAGAGAATGGATTTTCCTTCTGCAGCCAGGTTTTTCATGATCTGCATCAGCTCGTCGATTTCCTGCGGCGTCAGCACTGCGGTCGGTTCGTCGAAGATCAGGATCTCATTGTCCCGGTACAGCATCTTGAGGATTTCGGTACGCTGCTGCATGCCGACGGTGATGTCCTCAATCAGCGCATCCGGGTCGACCGCAAGGCCGTACTTTTTGCTGAGCTCCTCAACTTTTTTCCGGGCCGTACTCTTTTTCAGGAAGCCGAAGACCGTATCTTCATTGCCGAGGATAATGTTGTCGAGCACGCTGAAGTTCTCGACGAGTTTGAAATGCTGGTGCACCATGCCGATCCCGAGAGCCGTCGCGTCATTGGGGTCGGAGATCTTTACGGGCTTCCCGTCCTTTAAGATTTCGCCCTCATCGGGATCGTACAGACCGAAAAGCACGCTCATCAGCGTCGACTTGCCCGCGCCGTTTTCGCCGAGAAGCGCATGGATTTCGCCCCGGCGAAGCTGAAGCGTGATATCATCGTTTGCCTTGAGTGTCCCGAAAATCTTGGTGATATGCCGCATTTCGATTACATACGGTTGTTCACTCATAAACGTTTTCCTCCCTGTGGGAATAATAAAAGAAGGAGCCTACATGTGAGGTAAGCTCCTTTTTTGCCGTGAAAGGGAAAGAACAGCTTTCCGCAATCGCGCCGGTGTTATTTAGTTTTCATACACAACCGTTGCATGAGAACCGGCAGTTGCCTTGTTCCAGAAATCAGCGGTATCGCAGCCGTCAACATTGGCATCCGGGGTAACCGCGCCGCTCTTGATCTTGCCGAAGATATCGTCGTAATCAGCCTGGCTGAACTTGCTGAACTTGGAGGTGCTCATCGGAAGGCCGGTCGCATCGTCCGCAGCACCGAGGTTGGAAGCCTGTCCGCCAAGCTTCGCATCCCACTCGCCGTTGTACATCTCGGTGAGGATCTTCTGAACAGAAGCAGACAGTCCCTTCATTGCAGAGGTGATGACACGGTCGGAAAGGGTTGACTGGTCGGTATCAACGCCGATGATCTTGCCGTCAGCAGTTTCCTTCGCCGCAGCGATAACGCTCTGAATCATAGAGCCGCCGCAGGAGAAGATAACCTGTGTGCCGTCATTGTACCAGCTGGACATCTGGGTCGCAAGCTCTGTGGAAGCAGAGAACGAGGAACCGTACTTGAAGCTGATCTTGATCTCGATATCAACGCCCAGTTCATCCGCAGCATCACGCGCGCCCTGGACAAAGCCATAAGCGAAACGGTTGCAGGCCGGGTTGGATCCGCCGCCGCCGAAGGTTCCGCCGAGCTTGGTGTAGCCGTCCTTGACTGCCGCATAGCCTGCAAGGTAGCCGGATTCCTGCTCCTTGTAGACGATCGCGGTGACGTTGTTGAGCATGTTGCCGTTGCCGTCATCGAGTGCCCAGCCGTCGACGAAGATGAACTTCACATCCTTCGATTCCATTGCAACAGTCGTCATAGCGCCTGCCTGCAGGAAGCCGGGTGCAACGATAACCTTGGCACCGTTCTTGATTGCCTGGCGCATGGCAGCAACACGGTCATTGTCGGTTGCGTCAGAGCCGTTGGCGGGCTGATAGTAAGCGTAGGTCTTGCTGTTGGCCTTGGCGTAAGCTTCAGCACCTTCGTAGGTACCCTGGTTGAAGCCGCCGTCCTTCAGCTGGCCGACGTCTGTGACAACTGCGATCTCAGCAGTCTTGCCGCCGGTGCAGGCGGAAAGTCCGAGAACCGACAGAAGCATTGCCGAGGCAAGCAGTACTGCTAATAACTTTCTCATAATCCTTCTCTCCTTTTATTGAAAAAGTGTTCCGACGGGTTTTTCCCATCGTTCTCTATTCTACTCCAAAGTTCCGTTTTCGTCAATCTGCTTTTCGGTAAATTTGCACAGAAAAAGGCCCGTTCTTTTAACAGAACGGACCAGGTTTTTTCAGCAGGGGTAGAAGGATTCGAACCCTCATTTACGGTTTTGGAGACCGTTGCTCTACCCTTGAACTATACCCCTATGAAACATCGAGGTGACAGGATTTGAACCTGCGACCTCTGCGTCCCGAACGCAGCGCTCTACCAAACTGAGCCACACCTCGATACGCGCCCTCTTTTGAGGCACGACAAACAGTATAAGGGATTCACGAAGAAAAGTCAAGCGTTTTTTTCGCAATCAGCCGCAATCAGCCGCCCTCAGTCATCCAGAAGAAAAGCTGCCGCATCAATCCGGTATTCTGACAGATCGACGCGGTTGTCCCTGACTTCCACCCCCTCCGCTCTCAGCCGTTTTGCCTGAACGTCCGGCCCGCCGAAGGCAAAGGCTCCGGAGAGTTTTCCCGCCGAACTGACAACCCTGTGGCAGGGAATGGCAGACGGATCCGGGTTCTTATGAAGTGCGTTTCCGACCGCGCGCGACATCCGCGGATTGCCGGCAAGCGCCGCGATATCGCCGTAGGTGGCGACTTTTCCCTTTGGAACCTTTTTCACCGCTTCGTAAATCCGTTTCGCCGGGCTGTCGGTCACAAGATCGTAGCTTTCCTGGATCATCCGGATCACAACATCTTCCGGGACACTTCCGTCAAGCGCGATATTCGACCAGTGTTCCTTATTCATGTGATAAGCTGCCGTAACCGCCGGATAGAGATCCCGATAGAAATCCCGCCAGGAAGGATCCGCCTTGACGGTTGCGTTCATCAGCCCGTCCTTCTCATAGGTCCACAAAAAAGCCTTCTTTGAGCCCTTTACCCGTACCAGCACCCAGTTCGGATCGTGAAAAGGAATGTCGGTATAGGTGTCCGGCAGCAAGAGTGCCGCCGACAGCGCTTCTTCTCTTGTAGTCATAGAGAGCTTCCTCACAGTTCATGAAAGACGCGGGGCTCCGCCTTCAGGCGAATCCCCGCGCAGTCATGGGTATATCGAATCTTACAGATTTCCCTTTGCGGTATCGCAGAGTGCTGCAAAGCCTTCTGCATCGTTGACAGCCATGTCGGCGAGGACCTTGCGGTTCAGCTCGATGCCGGCATTCTTCAGACCGAACATGAAACGGGAGTACGAAAGTCCGTTCATGCGGGCCGCTGCGTTGATACGCGCGATCCAGAGCTGACGGAACTGACGCTTCCGCTCTTTTCTTCCCGAATAAGCGCTTGTCAGGGCACGCATCACGGCCTGCTTCGCTGCTCTGTACTGTTTGGATCTTGCTCCTCTGTATCCTTTCGCCAGCTTCAGCACACGGTTGTGCTTTTTCTTGGCGCCCATACCACCTTTAACTCTTGCCATTTTATATTTCCTCCAAATCTTTTATACTAAATATGCTTGATACGGCTTTCTCCGTGCTGCGCACTCCCGAAAGCCTGCAAACACTCACAATCCGCTCGTTTTTCAAAACGGCTTCTTGTTCGTGTTTGTTCGGGTCCCAACGTCAGAACTGCGTATGCAGGCATCCGCATTCTGACCTTTGTCCCCTTGTATCAATCAGATGTACGGCAGAACCTTCTTCATGTTGCGGTTAGCCGGATCAATGATCGTGGACTTACGGAGATTCCTTTTCCGCTTGGTGGACTTCTTCGTTAAAATGTGGCTCTTGTACGCCTTCATTCTCTTTAACTGGCCGGATCCGGTCTTTGTGAAGCGCTTCGCTGCTGCGCGTTTGGTCTTTACCTTTGGCATGTGTACTTTCCTCCTGATTCTTTATTTTGCCGGCTTCGGTGCCAGCACAATGCTCATGTTCCTGCCTTCCATCTTGGCCGGCTTGTCGACGTTTGCGATGTCCGCAAGCGTCGCTGCAAACTCATCCAGCACACCCTTGGTCTGGTTGATGTGGGCCATCTCACGGCCGCGGAAACGAAGCGTCACCTTGACGCGGTTCCCCTTCTCCAGGAACTTTCTTGCATTGTTGGATTTTGTGTTCAGATCGTTGGTGTCAATATTCGGAGAAAAACGGATCTCCTTCACTTCAACGATTTTCTGTTTCTTTTTCGCATCCTTCTCACGGCGTGCCTGCTCATAACGGTATTTGTTGTAGTCGACGATTCTGCAGACGGGCGGTTTCGCCGTCGGTGCGATCAGAATGAGATCCAGCTCCTGCTCTTCGGCTTTCTGAAGTGCTTCTTCAATGCCCATGATTCCGAGCTGTTCACCGGTACTGCTGATAACACGAACTTCGGGTACTCTGATCTGTTCGTTAATCAATACTTCGCTAATGGTCTTACCTCCCAAATATAAATCCATGCGTCTGAACATTGGTTTCGAACAAGCAGGCCGGGCTTTCCAGCTTCAGATCAAAAAAGAAGCGGATTTCCCATGACAAGAGAATCCGCTTCATCTCTGAAACAGGCATACAGAATACACCCGTAATCTTTATCAGAAACCTTTTCGCTGCCGCATATCCGACGCTTGAGGTGAGAGGAATCTCTGCTTGTCCATGTTTGCAACATGTAAATACTATCACAGCCTGAGTACTTTGTCAAGCTGTTTTTAAATTAATATAAAATATCGCTCCAGTCAGCATTTCCGAGTGCTGCCATAACGATCAGCACAATGATAATGATGAACCAGAGAATGGTCATCAGGATACCGACGATCAAGCCGGCCTTTGCAAGGCCGTTGCCGACTTTCGCCTTGCCGAACAGATCGCCGAACTGTGCACGGTAGTTCTTTGCTTTGCCCTTGCCAATCGCGGAAACGATGATGCCGACGATACTGATCATATACGGAAGGAATGCGGTAGCAAGGCCGACAATGCCAAGGATCAGGATCGGGGTGGAAGCGCCGCCGTCATCAACAGTTGCTTTCACGGGCTGCGGAGCCGGTTCCTGATAAATATTGTTGTAAACCGGTGCCGGATCCTGGTAAACGGGGGTCGGGTCCTGATAGACCGGGGTCGGATCCTGGTAAACAGGCTGCGGATTTACGACCGGAGTCGGATCCTGGTAAACGGGCTGCGGAGCCGGTTCCTGATAGACGGGCTGCGGAGCTGGAGCTGCAGCCTGCATCGGATTACCGCAGGTAGGGCAGAACTTGATGCCGTCCGGCACCTGAGAACCACATTTGGGACAGAACATATTCGTACTTCCTTTCTTCCGCCGGTTTCAGGCGAAAATGATATAGATAGATATGATACGGCGCCGGGCACTCAGGCTGAGGTCCTGCGTTCCTAAAAATTTATTTTACTACAGACCGACCACTTCCGTCAAGTATGATTTGATGCTCGCATCGTAATATTCCGGATCGACGATCCGAAGTTTACTGTGATACCCGTGCTCGAACCAGACAAAGCGCTTCGGCGCGGTACAGTCCGCTGCAATTTTGACCGTCTTCTCGGGGAGCGAGAAGCAGTCCTCCTTGCTGTGAATAAAAAGAATCGGTTTTTTCAGGTCATGAATCCGCTTGTAGGGGCCGTCAAATACGACATCCGCGCCGGAAAAGATCCGAAGAAGCAGGGCCTCCTCCTGCGGGACGGGGAATTCCATTTTGTGGCCGAGTTCCTTCATATGCGTGATAAAGGTATCGTAAAAGCGCGTGTACATGCCGTCCGCTACCATACATTTCACGTAATCCGGGCATTCCGGCGCGGTGATCGCAAACAGTGCGCAGGAACTGCCGATACAGATGCCGTGCAGCACAATCTCTTCGATGCCGTAGCTTTCGTGAAGGAAGCGGCACCAGGCAAGGACATCCCGGTATTCCCGGTACCCGAGAGAATTCACATGCCCGTCGGAAAGTCCGTGGGCGCGGTTGTCATAGGTCAGGATGTTGTAGCCTGCGTCCCGGTAGGGTTCGGCAAAGTAACAGCCGTAGAGGCAGGTCTCCATGCGCCCGGGCAGGATCAGGACGGCTCTTTTGTGGCCGAAATCATAGTACTCGCCGTAGAGGTTCAGGCGCTCATTGATAATATGAACATCCTTTTTGACATCGAGGTGCTGCGCTCTCCACTCCTGTCCCTGACGGAACATTTCCATATAAATCGGTTCGTCCATCGAAGGCCCGCGCTGCCATTTTTTCTTGGTCGCACGGGTCAGCGTGACGAAATAGACCCCGTTTGCAATGACTAAAGTCGGCGCTACAAAGAAGACCACCACAGCAGCCAGAATCATCAGCAGTATAAAGAGCCATAGCGGCATTCCGCCCATGCAGTCCTCCGTTTCGTTCAGCTGATGCCGACAAGCCAGCTGTATACCGGCTGTCCGCCGTCCATAAAGGTCACTTCCGCGAAGGGACAAAGATCGCTGATCCTGGCCTCAATCTCATCCTTCAGCGATTCATCCACGTCGCAGCCGACGAAAATCAGGCAGTTTTCCTTGTCTTCAATCCCCTCGATCTGCTGCATGGCTTCCATAATCGCATCGGGGAAGTCTCCGCCGGCCGTCACAACTTCTCCGTTCAGAAGGCCGATCACTTCGCCCTCCCGGCAGGAGATTCCGTTCGCCTGGTAATCGCGGGTCGCACGGGTCACAGCGACAGTCTGCAGTGCTTCCATTCCGTTCTGCATCGAACGGATCCGTTTCTGGATATCCGTCGAATCCTGGATATCCATTGCGATTGTGTAGTAACCCTGCACTGTGCTGACTGTCGGGAGCACCGTCACCGGAACGCCCTTGTACAGCTTGGTTGCCTGTTCCGCTGCGAGACGGATGTTTTTGTTGTTGGGAAGCACGACAATGTGGTCGCAGTCCAGTTTTGAGAAGGCGTCCAGGAATTCCTTCGAGGAGGTATTCATGGTCGCGCCGCCCTCTAAAACACAGTCACAGCCGAGCTCCTCATAGGTCTTCCGCATTCCGGCCCCGTTCGTGACCGCGACAATCGAAAGCACCTTGTGCTCGGTCTTTTTCACGACAACCGTATCATGTTCATTGTGCTGGATCTGCATGTTGTCGATCTTCATGCTGATGAATTCGCCGTATTCCTGCGCCGCGCGGATGATCCGGTGCGGCTTCATGGAGTGCACGTGCACCTTGACCCGGCGGTCATTCTGTACAGCCACGATCGAATTTCCGAGCGCAGACAGGTCGTCAATGAACTGGTTCAGCTTGAATTTCTGGTTGTACTGCGCGCCTTTCATGAGCTGCAGCAAAAATGTCAGGCAGTAGCCGTCCTCAAAGACACTGTTTTCATTGAAAAGGGAATCGTCCACGTTGTCGACGGGAAGCTCCTCTTCGCCTTCGGAAAGCGCCGGCTTAAACTCCAGTTCCTCGCCGAACAGGTACTTGATCATGCCTTCGACGATCAGGATGTAGCCTAAGGCGCCGGAATCGACGACGCCGGCTTCCTTTAAGACCGGCAGCAGCTCCGGCGTATTCATGAGGCTTTTCCGCATCTCCGCCGCATACATGCTGAGGAAAGTGTCGACGGTCGTCTGGCGCGTAATCTGCGTGCGGATATTTTCCACACCCTCGCGGGATACGGTCAGGATCGTGCCCTCTACCGGCTTCAGGACAGCCGCATAGCCTTCCCGATAGCCGCGGATCATCGCATTCCGCATATCTCCGGCATTAATCGAACTGCCTCTTGCGAGTGCAAGATAAATGCCCCGGAAAATCTGGGACAGGATGACGC
Organism: uncultured Eubacteriales bacterium; assembly: GCA_902803345.1. The sequence goes on from CADCPV010000271.1 coordinate 10,600, forward strand.
CCGAGTTTCCGCGCGCCCCAAGAAGCATGCCGTCGCTGATCCCTTTCAGGTAGGCTCCGACTTGCGGGTCGGATTTTGCGGAACGGATCCCATGTTCCAGCGTCATGCGCATATTGGTACCGGTGTCGCCGTCCGGCACCGGAAATACATTCAGTTTGTTGACCTCTTCCTCATGCATCTTCAGATTGGCATGGCCGTTCTTCAGCATTTTCTCGAAATCGGTCCCGTTGATTCTTTTGGCTCTCATAGTTTTACACTTTTTATAAAATTAATATCCGGATCGTTTCGCACTTCGTAACCGTACGCCCACCGCTGACGCGGCAGGTTCCCTCGCGCGCACCGTGCTCCCACGATCCTCCAACATTCCGCACTCTCGTGGGCATAAATTCCCACTCCGTGCTCCATGTTGGGCGGGTCATTAAGCCATTCTCCCACCAGCAAGCAAGCTTGCGGTGTGAGAAAGCTTTTGACCCTGATATTACAACTTCTCCTTGCCCATTTTCACAATCGATCTCGGAAGGATATATGTCAGCAGGAAACCGACAAGCATCGCGATCGCCGAAATCAGCGTCATATATACGATTGCGCCGGAATTCTGGCCTTCCTTACCCTTCAGCGCCGTCAGCACAACGCCTGTGCCGATGCCGGCCGCAACGCCCGAGAACAGGCCCTGCACCGCGAAATACATCGCGGAGTTCGAGATGCCGGTTTTCTTCTCTTCCTCAGCTGCAAGCTCCGCCGGAACGGAGTAGGCAACCGCAAAGAGAGAACCGATCGCAAAGGAGGATAAAAGCCCTGCTACAATCGAAAGCACGGTTTTTAAGGTCCCCTGCGGCAGGAAGGAAACGCCGAACATCGAGAGCATCCCGAGTGCAAACATCAGAAGCGTATAGCGGAAGGAGAAGCCGAAGCCGTGCTTCTTCATCAGCCGGTTGTAAATCAGGAGCGTAAACGGTACCGGCGCGAAAGCGGACATCATGACAAAGATCATGTTCATGCCGACATAGCTGAAGTATTCGTTGATGCCGCCCAGGAAAAGCTGCACGCCGAAAGTCATCAGGGAATATACGAACATCCAGATGATGAAAGCCCGGTTTTTGAAGGTCGCGATCAGGGATTTTACAAGACCGACCGTGCGGAGCGGTTCTTCGGAATCCGCTTCTTCTTCGCCCGCTGCGCGTCTCTTCTCAATATCCTCGGGAAGCGATGACTTCTCCTTGATCATGAAAAGCGGGATCAGCATGGTGAGAACAATCGGAAGCACCATCAGCGCAACCGGCCGGATATTGATGCCGTTTAAGAGCGCGCGGACCGCTACGTAGCCGAGGATGAAGTAAACGATGTCGCAGACCGACTTGACATTGCTGATAAAGGTACGGTCCTGCACATTGTCGACGATCTCCGTGAAGGTTGCGTAGTAGGTAACCATCGTCAGCGTGTAGAAGCTGTAGAAAATGCAGAGCATCACGCCGTAGTAGATCGTATTCACGAGGCTCGCGCCGGACTTGTCCGGGATCAGCATGAACAGAAGATACGCCGCAACCATCGGCACAAGGCCGATCACAAGAGAGGGTCTTCTGCGGCCGAACCGGGATTTCAGCCGGTCGGTAAAACTCGCCATCGGAATATCGATGATGCCGTCCAGAATCTTCGCGACCAGTACGAAGACCGCCCAGACGCCGGCGATAACGAGGTCGTGTCCGGTATAGGTCTGGTAGGGAATCGCCTTTTCGCCGAAGCCGCCTACAAGCAGCGCGCTGCAGATGTAGGAACCCATCATCAGGTTGAGCATGTTGACGCCCATACCGGAGATGGCATACAGAAGCATCTGCGGCCGTTTTGTCAGTTTTTTCATATTTCTCCCCTTATTTCTGGTTCAGCGCGGCTTCGATGATCGCCTTCTCCTCCGCCAAATCCTTGCTGATCGGTTTTCCGATGTAGTATGCTGCCATGAGGCCCGGGCCGACGTTGACGCCGCAGGATACATGCACATCCATGATCCGGACGTCTCTCGGATGGAAGCGCTCCTCAATCATCTGTTTGAAAATGACTGCCTGTTTCATGCGGTCGGTCTGGGCAATGAAAATCACCTGCTCTTCCGCGTTCTCGATGGTTTTCTCGATATAGGTCAGAAGCGCCGCATAGGCAGCCTTCGCGCCGGATGCCTTGCCGATTACGGTGGTCATGCCGTTGTAGTCAAATTCACCGATCGGCTTGACGCCTGCAAGCGTTCCGAAGAAAGCCTTCGCATGCGTGAGACGGCCTTTCTTCGCGACAAAACTGAGGTCATCCAGCCAGCCAGCCTGATGGAAGCGGCCTTTATTCTCTTCGAGCCATTCAACGACTTCCTCGAGGCTCTTTCCTTCCTGCTGCAGCGCGCCTGCACAGCAGCACATCAGGCCGAAGCCCGGTCCGAAACGAAGCGAATCCACCATGACGATTTTCGCGTCCGGATATTTTTCCAGCACGATCTTTGCGCCGCTCTGGGCAAAATTGTAGCAGCCGCTCATGGTCCCCGAGATTGTCATCATGATAATATCTTTTCCGGCTTTCACGGCTTCTTCCATCGCCTGCGCTGACTCATAAACGCTCGGCGGAGCGGTCTGGAATCCGGCCGGGTTCTTCTTCAGCGCCGAATAGAAGCTTTCCTGGGTGAAGTTCTCGTCCCAGTCAGGCATCACATCGTATTCCCTGCCGTCCGGCGCATTCACATGGCCCGCCAGGACCGTAATTCCGTACTCCTCCCGCAGATCCTTTGAAAGATCGCAGGTAGAATCAGCCATAATTACATACTCTTTACTCATGTTTTTCCTCCTCTTTTTATGAGAAATATTGATTCAAAATCTGACGGAGCTTTTCTTTTCCGTCATCTCCCGATGCAATGTAAGCGACCGCATGGCCGGCATCTTCAATCACAAGCTGCTCTTTTTCGGAGCCGCATGCAGCATAGTTTCGGTTGCCCCACTCAAGAGGCACCGCCTCGTCCGCCGCCCCGTGGATAAAGAAAAACGGGACTTTTGCGTTCCGAAGCGACTCCTCCGTAGACTGGCGGATGTTGATCCCGAGGAACCATTTCGTGAAATGCTCCACATAGGGCATCATGACCTTTCCGGGAACCCGGAAGATCTTTGCGGTCAGCATCTGCAGTTCATAAATGCTGGTGAACGCACAGTCGTTCACGGCGAGTTTCACCTTCGGGTTGTCAATCTTGTCCGACGCAAAGGAAACCGTCGCACCGCCCATCGAAACGCCGAACAGAAGGATTTCCTCGGGACGGAACTCTTTCTCTGCAAAATCAATCCAGGACAGGACGTCGTACTGTTCCTTTAGCCCATAGCAGCAGAAATGCCCCTCAGAGCTTCCGAAACAGCGCTGGTCCACAAACAGCAGATTCCAGCCGAATTCCACAAGGTCCTGCGCAATCACGCCGAAATTGTTGCCGACCGTCGTATGGAATCCGTGTACGAGGATCGCTAATTTCTTTGCTCCCTGGTCAAGGTAATGCGCCGCAAGCTTCAGTCCGTCAAAGGACTGAATCGTATAGACGGGCATTTTCTCCGCCTGTTCGCGGTACCAGCGGTTTCCCTGAAAAATACGATCCAGGTGGTCCCGGTACTGGGTCTTCTGAAGCCATTTTACGGGAAGCGTGTCAAGGTCCTTTCCTTCGCGGCGGGAATAGCTGTACAGGAAGGAAAAGACGGAAGGCGCAAGGACAAATACGAGATACAGAAACAGAAGCACGAGGAATATCCACAAAACGATTTTCACAGAATTTCCTCCATCTCTTCCGCAGGGATCTTTCTCAGGCTTCCGTTCTCTTCCGTATATATCATCAGCTGATCGATCTGATCGCCGGACACGGAAAGAATGAGTTCGGGAAGTTCCAAAACGCGGAAAGTCTTTGTCCTGTAGTCTGAAAGTTCAATCCCATCCGGGATGAATTTCTTTCCGTCGTAGGCCTTGAAAACACTCTCTTTTTTCGTCCAGATGCGAAGAAAATCCAGAAGCGATGCCGATTCCGGGGCGATGGTTTCCTTCTCTTTTTCGCTCAGGATCCTTGAAATCAGCTTCGGAAGCTTCTCCGGATGTTTCCCGTAATATTCGCCTCTTCTTTCGCTGTCTTCCACATCAATTCCGCAGGGGGCGTTCGATACGACAACCGCAACCGCCGTCTCCGTATGCGAGAGCGAAAACTGGAATTCATCTGCCGACCACTTCCCCTCGCGGCTCTTATGAAAATGCAGATCTGTAAAACTGTAGCCGAAGCACCGCGAAACCGCCCGCTCCAGAAGCTTCCACACTGCATAGCGCTGCTTCTTCACTTCTTTGTTTCCGGACAGGAATATTTCCCGGCTGCGCTCCCTCGGATACAGCTTTTCTATTTCCAGGTCCTTCGGAAGCTTCATAACGAATACCGCAAAAAGCGGACGCTTGTTCCAGCGCGCGCGGGCTTCATCCTCCTGGGAGGAGCGCCGCACACCGAACACACACTCGTTGACAAAATGCTCGCAGTTATTGTGCAGCAGGCTGTATCCGCCCTCGCCGAGACGTGCCCTTGCGGCCGATACGATCTCTTCCGGCGTTTTCGCACGCTTTTTCTCCGCGGAGTCCAGGATCGCACGCTCGACAAAGTTCCCGGCGGAGAAGGTCTCGATATCGGTCGAAACCACCCGTACCTCGCTGTCTTTGATCTCCCGGATCCGAAGCGGCGGATAGCCGAAGGCGATAACCTCCTGCTCCGAGCAGAATATTCCATAATGGTAGACAGAGCCGATCTTCACACGCGCGATATCGCCGAAGAAAAGCTCCTCAGGGCTCCATTTCATCCAAGCTGTTCCTCGATATAGTCCACAACCTCGCCGAGGGTTTCAAAATCATTGATGCCGACGTTCTCAAAACGGATGCCGAAGCTCTCCTCAATATCGATAACCATGTAAAGAAGGGCAACGGAATTGAAGCCCAGATCTTCCGCAAGGCTCATGTCTTCCGTGCAGTTCTCAATCAGATCGGC
>CADCPV010000272.1 GCA_902803345.1 uncultured Eubacteriales bacterium
GGGCTCGTGATCTATACCTGGGGCAATGTGAGCGGCATTGACCGGGAGTCGGGACTTGTCGTGATCAAGCCGAGCGGCGTTGATTATGATAAGCTTTCACCGGACAATATGACCGTGGTGGACCTTGAGGGAAACATTGTCGAAGGCCCCTATAAACCGAGTTCCGATACCGCGACGCATCTCGTGCTTTATCAAAAGTACCCGGCGCTCGGCGGCATTGTTCATACACATTCAGTCTGGGCGGTTACATTTGCACAGGCAGGAATGGAAATCCCGGCACTCGGAACCACGCATGCGGATTATTTCTACGGCGATATTCCCTGTACGAGACCGCTTTCGGCGGAAGAAATCGATGCGGGATACGAGCTGAATACCGGAAATGTGATCGTGGAGACGATCGGGGATTCGGATCCGATGGCAGTACCCGGCATTGTAGTCAAAAACCACGGTCCCTTCTCCTGGGGAAAAACGGCAAAAGGCGCAGTTTACAATGCCGTGGTGCTGGAGAAGGTCGCGGAAATGGCTTACAAGACCCTGACGCTGAACCCGCGCGCCGGGCGCGTCCCACAGTATCTTTTGGACAAACATTATCTCAGAAAACACGGCGCAAACGCCTATTACGGCCAGGGAACAGGAGAAGACCACTGACAGAAAAGCCTGGCTGAGGGAAGGATACATTTGTAATGGCAGAAAAGGAGAAAAGCGTATATTCGGTTTCGGGCCCGCTGGATGAATACTATTCCGAGAGTCCGCAGCCGGGTTATGCCTATATTCCGCAGGGCGGGAGCGGAACACCGGATCAGAATCCGCAGAAGAAAAAGAAAAAACGGCACCCGTTCAGGGCAATCCTGGTTATTCTGCTGATCCTGGCCTTGCTTTTTGCCGGCCTGTTCGGGGCAGTCTATGTTTTTGTCGGACGGACGGACTATAAACCCTATGAGCCGATCGCAGAGGAGGGAAGCTACAATCTTCCGGAGAAAAACAGAAAAGGTGTCCGGAACATCCTCCTGATCGGTACGGATGCGCGTGATCCGAGCGTGGAAAGCCGCTCCGACGTCATCATCGTGGTATCGATCTGCCCGCTCCAGCGGAAGATTTACCTGACTTCGATTCTCCGGGACAGCTATGTGGATATCCCGGGATACGGCCAGAACCGCATCAACCACGCCTATCAGATGGGGGGAGTACGGCTTCTTGTGCAGACGATCGAGCAGAATTTCGGTATCCGGATCGACCAGTATGCGCAGGTGGATTTCTATTCCTTTGTGGATATCATTGACGCAATCGGCGGCGTGGAGATCGACGTGACCGACGAAGAAGTGCATTATGTGAATGCCTACCTCTCGGAGATCAACCAGCTGATGGGGATTGAGGCACAGGACAGCTTCCTCGCAGCGGGCGGAAAATATATGCTGAACGGGCGCCAGGCTCTGGCTTTCTCCAGAATCCGCTATATCGGGACCGACTTCCAGCGGACGGCGCGCCAGCGCATGGTGCTGGAGGCTGCCGTTGCGAAACTGAAGCATTCCGATCCGAAAACCCTGATGCATGCCGCGAATACCGGATTGACCAGCATTACGACAGACATTTCGGATCTGTCGATGACGCTTCTGATTTTCCGGAGCATTTTCCTGCTGAATTATGAACTTGTCAGCGCCCGGATTCCCTACGATGGCCTGTGGTGGAACGATCTGACCCCCGAAGGACAGGAAGTCCTCGGAATCGATTTCCCCTCCACGATCGCCCAGTTCCGGACGATGATCTACGGAGGACAGTAAAGCATAAGCCCGGCATAACAGAATCAACAAAAAATCAAGGAAGGCCGGTGTTTTTTTCTATTTGACACCGGCCCTTTTTCATGATACAGTTAGCCGAAACAACGGGCGTTTTCCGGCTGAAGAGGCCGAAATGCGGAAGGGAGAGAAGAACATGAAAGATTTCATCATTGTCGACTACACATTAAGAGAACTTCAGAAAGACCGGAAAAACCCGCTCCTATTCAGAGAAAAGAAGGCAATTGCGGAATGCATCGACGCATTCTCTGCAGATGTTCTGGAACTGCCGCAGGTCCAGCGGCCTGCAGAGGACCGCGTGATCTGCCGGACGATTTCCCAGACAGTTGCCAATGCGGCGGTTGCAATCCCGGTAGGATTCACCAAAGAATCCGTTTCTGAAGCCTGGGAGTGCGTGAAAGATGCGGCCCATCCCGTGCTGATTGTGGAGCTTCCGGTTTCCACGGTGCAGATGGAGTATATTTACCACCTGAAATCGGACAAAATGCTGGTGCAGGCGGAAATGCTGGTCAGGGAAGCCAAAAAGTACTGCCACGATGTCATGTTTGCTGCGCTGGATGCGACGCGGGCGGAACAGGAATTCCTTCAGGAACTCTGCGAAAAGGTTTCCTCGCTCGGCGTTTCGGCCATTACGCTCTCCGATGATGCGGGGACGGCAGATCCGGATGAGATCGAAGCGATGGTTTCCATGCTTCGGGACAAAGTTTCCTGCAAACTCCTGCTCTCCGTTTCGGATCAGCTCCGTCTTGCAGTTGCGAACATTCTCGCCGGCATCCGTGCCGGTGCGGACGGCGCCAGATCCTGCATCTCCGGGGAAAACACGCTGAACACGGCGGTGCTTTCGGATCTTCTTTCTGTGAAGGGCGATGCGCTTCAGGTGCGCTCGGCGCTCAAGTCGACCGAAATCCATCGGGATATCGATGCGCTTCTTCGGACGGTCGGGAAGTCTTCGGTGAAGTCCGTGGTGGAGCAGAGCGGCGCGGATGTTTTCCTGGATTCGGACAGCACGCTTTCAGACATCAGCGCGGCCTGCGAGAAACTTGGCTACGAGATTTCCCCGAGCGACATCGGAAATGTATATGACGCGATGATGCATGTGCTGGAGCGAAAGGATTCCATCGGCGCGCGGGAGTTAGAGGCTCTGGTCGCCGGTTCTGCGCAGCAGGTGCCTTCGACCTACCACCTGAAAAGCTATGTGACGACGACCGGAAACCTGACGGCCGCGATGTCGCATGTCGTACTGACCAAGGATGACGAGGAGCTTTCGGGTGTTGCGGCAGGCGACGGACCGATCGATTCCGCATTTGCGGCGATCGATGAAACAATCGGCCATCACTATGAACTGGACGCCTTTGAAATCCAGGCAGTGACAGAAGGCAGGGAGGCTTTAGGTTCTGCGCTTGTACGCCTGAGAAAAGACGGCAAACTGTATTCCGGCAACGGGCTTTCGGCGGATATTGTCGGCGCAAGCATCCGGGCCTACATCAATGCCGTGAATAAAATCGTATACGAGGAGAACTGAAGATGAGACTGGCTTTTTCGACAAGAAATGTTCGCCTCGGATCCTTCCTGGAACTCTGCAATATTGCACGGGACTACGGCTTTGACGGTTTTGAAGTGGACGATGTGCAGACGGAGCGGCAGCTGCATCAGGACAGCCTGTTCCGTTCGGGATCTGCTTCGGATGCCAGAAGGAAGCTCCGGAACCGGGGAATATCCGTCAGTGCATTAAACTGTGCCGCGCCGCTCGACGGCGATATTACGGAGCAGGAAATTCTGCGGCTTCTTGACATTGCGCTTTTTGCAGGCGTGGAAACCCTGATCGTGCGCTCCGATTTTTCGGAGGATGCGGAGATGCTCCGCGCGAAACTCGGACAGGCGCTGAAAAAGGCGGAAGACACCGGCGTGGAGATCCTTTTCGAGACGAGCGGACCATTCTCTGATTCCGAGAAGCTGATCAGCCTGATCAATGCTTTCGGATCGACCGCAATCGGCGCAGCCTGGGATGTCCGGAAGACCTGCTTTACGGCGAAAGAGAGCGTTCAGACGACCATCAAGACGCTCGGCGCCTACATCCGCTATGTGCGGCTCGGTGATATGAAGGACGGGAAGAAGGTACTTCTCGGCGACGGCGAGCTGCAGGTCAAGGATTTCCTGAATGCGCTCCGGGCGCTGAACTATGAGGGCTTTGTCTGCGCTTCCTGGAACGACGAAATCGACGATCCGGATATCGTGCTGACGCATTTTGCAAGCTTCCTCCGGCGGATTAAGCCAGAGGAGCAGCCGCAGCGGACACTGTATTACAACCGCGCGAAGACCGGGACCTTCCCCTGGCGCAAGTATGAGACCGTGGACCTGACCTTTTCGCAGGTTCTGGATACCATGGCCGAGATCTACCCCGACCAGTACGCCTTCAAGTACACCACGCTTGAATACACGAGAACCTACGCGGAATTCCGGCGCGATGTGGACCGGATGGCGGCATCCCTGATCGCGCTCGGCGTAAAGCCCGGGTATCATGTGGCGATCTGGGCGACGAATGTACCCTCCTGGTTTTTGACTTTCTGGGCGGCAACCAAGATCGGCGCGGTTCTTGTGACGGTCAACACCGCTTACAAGGTGCATGAAATTGAATACCTGCTGCAGCAGTCCGACACGCATACGCTCGTCATGATCGAATCTTCGAAGGATGCAAATTACCGCGAGATCATCAATGAGCTCTGCCCGGAACTGAAGGGACATGAGCCCGGACGGCCGCTGTATTCGAAAAAACTGCCTTTCCTTCGGAACGTCATCACAGACGGATTTACAATGGACGGTGCCCTGACATGGGAAGAGATGATGCTTCTGTCGGATACGGTTCCGATGGAGGAAGTACGGCGCCGTGCGTCTCTGGTGCGCCCGGACGATGTCTGCAACATGCAGTACACCTCGGGCACGACGGGCTTCCCAAAGGGCGTCATGCTGACCCACCGCAACATCATCAACGACGGCAAAATCATCGGCGACCGCATGGATCTTTCGACCGCGGACCGCATGATGATCCAGGTACCGATGTTCCACTGCTTCGGCATGGTGCTTTCGATGACTTCGATGATGACGCACGGCGGCACGCTTTCGCCGATCCCGTACTTCTCGCCGAAATCCTCGCTGGCCTGCATCACACAGGAGCGGATTACCTGTTTCAACGGCGTTCCGACAATGTTTATCGCGATGTTCAGCCATCCCGATTTTGAGAAGACGGATTTCTCCTATATGCGTACCGGCATCATGGCCGGATCGAACTGCCCGCCGGATCTGATGCGCCGCGCGTCGGTTGAAATGAACATGCGCGAAATCATTTCGGTGTACGGCCAGACTGAGGCTTCTCCCGGCTGTACGATGGGCGAAGTGAATGAAGACCTCGATCACCGCGTGGAAACGGTCGGATCGGCCTTCCCGGGCGTCGAATGCATGATTATCGATCCGGAAACCGGGCTGGAACTTCCGGACGGTGAGAACGGCGAATTTGTCGCGCGCGGCTTCAACATCATGAAGGGATATTATAAGATGCCCGAAGCTACGGCTGAGGTGATCGACAAGGACGGGTGGCTGCATTCCGGCGACATCTGCTGCCGCACGGAAGACGGTTATTACAAGGTCACCGGACGCCTCAAGGATATGATTATCCGCGGCGGTGAGAACATTTACCCGCGGGAGATTGAGGAGTTCTACCTCACGAACCCCAAGGTAAAGGACGTTCAGGTCATCGGCGTCAAAGATGAACGCTACGGCGAGGAAGCCTGCGCATGGGTCGTGCTTCACGAGAATGAGACCGCCGATACGAAGGAGATGCAGCAGTACGGCAATGAGCGGATCGCCCGCCACAAGGTGCCGCGGTATTTCTTCTTTGTCGAGGACTTCCCGATGAATGCGGCAGGCAAGATCCTGAAGTACCGGATGAAGGAAATCTCCGAAGAGAAGCTCGGTGTGAAATAACAGGTTAAGGGGACAGGTTCACCTGTCCTCTTATTTTTTTGCTTGTAAAACGAAGGCTTATCAGGTATACTGAAATCAGAAGTATTATATTCGGGGTACCGAACAGCAACTGAAAGAGTGGAGGGAAAAAATGGAAAAGATCAAGGGCGTGAATCTTGGAAACTGGCTGGTCCTCGAAAAATGGATGAGCCCGGAACTTTTTGGAGGGACGGACGCGGAAGATGAGTATTACCTTCCGAGAGCGCTCCCGAAAGACATCTATGAAGAGCGGATCCGCCGCCACCGTGCGGAGTACATTACCGAGCGGGATTTCGTGTACATCAAATCCCTCGGCCTGAATTCGATCCGGATTCCGGTGCCGTATTTTATCTTCGGCGACTATGAGCCTTTTGTCGGCTGCATTAAGGAACTTGACGACGCGTTTGACTGGGCGGAGCGTTACGGACTTCAGATCCTGATCGATCTGCATACCGCGCCGGATTCGCAGAACGGATTTGACAACGGCGGCATCAGCGGCGTCTGCAAGTTTTTCCAGGAGCCGGAGGAGATCGAATATGTTTATACCGTGCTGGAGCGGCTGGCGGAGCGTTATGGTAAGCGGAAAGGCCTGTACGGCATTGAGATCCTGAATGAGCCGATTTCGAAGGAACTTTTCAGGCACATCCTCGGACGCTATGTTCCGGTGGATCCGGAGAAGGCGGCCGGCTCCAAAGGTTATGAGCCGGAAGAACTGCGGGTATTCTATCTCACGGCCTATGACCGGATCATGAAATACCTGCCCGAAGACAAGAAGGTCGTTTTCCACGACGGCTTCGATATCCTGCAGTGGAAGGATTTCATGCAGGAGCCGAAGTTCAGTAACGTCGTTCTGGACACCCATCAGTACCTGATGATGGCTGCCGGAATGGAGACTCCGACGGTGGAGAGTGTCGTGGAATACATCAACACACAGTTTGCGCCGGCCATTAAGGAAATGCAGCAGTATTTCCCCGTGATTACCGGCGAGTGGTGCCTTTCCAATCCGCTTCCCTTCCCGGACCTTCCGGAAGAAGAACAGAAAGCAGTTTTCAATGCGCTTGATGCTGCACAGAAAGCCGCCTGGAACCAGGGCGCAGGATATTTCTACTGGAGCTACAAGCTGCATGTGAATGCGGCGCAGGTGGGAGGACATGATAAGACCGAGCCGTGGGATCTCGGAAGATGTGCAGCCCACGGATGGTTTGTGCCGGAGAAGTAAAAAGAATCAGTCAGCCTCTGAAATGCTGCGGGGACGATCGCAAAACGACCGTCCCCGCAATTTGTATCAATGATATTAGTGCGAACGGAAAGTTACCGCGACGCATTCATTTTGACGCCGATCTCAATCCATTTGTTGCCGCGGTAGCGGAGGAAGAGAAAGAAGAGCCGGACGATGCCTTCCACGAGGACGACGTACTGGATCTCGACAATGCCGAGCCCGAAGACCCGGATCAGAAGGATCGAGAAGAGTGTCCGGATGCCCCAGTTTGTGGCAGCTGTAACGTAGAAATTGTATTTCGTGTCGCCGGCACCGCGAAGCGCGCCGCCCAGGATCCAGCAGAGCACCTGCGGCGGCTGCAGGAAGGCGACAATCCGGAGACAGGCAGCCGCAAGCTCAATGACTTCCGCATCGGGCGTAAAGAGACTGATCAGCTGTCTCGATAAGACAAAGATAAAGGTTCCGGTGCAGAGCATGGTGATAAAGCCGATGAGGCAGGTCATGCGTGTGAATTCGCGTGCGCGATCCAGACGGTTTGCGCCGATGCACTGTCCGACGAGTGTCGTTGCAGCCATCTGGAAGGCGAAACCCGGCATGAAGGAAAGCGATTCGGCGGTCAGCTGCAGGGAGTTTGCGGCAATCGCGGCAGTACCCAGCGTTGCGATCGATTTTGTAACAAAGATACCGGAAGAGGACATGCAGATCCGCTCCAGCATTGCCGGGAGGCTGATTTTGAAGATGCGCCGCATGAGCTTCCAGTCGAGACGGTAGCTCTCCCGAAGCGATATCTCGAAGCCGTTTTTCCTTGTGAAAGCCACAAGAAGCGTAAACATACCCGCGACAAACATACCAAGCGCGGTTGCGGCCGCAGCGCCTGCGACGCCCCAGCCGGCGCCGGGCATTGTGAAGTAGATCTTATGGAAGAGATGAACCGTCCGTGTCGGATTGATCAGGAAATAGTTGCCGACGACATTGACGACATTCATCGCGACATTGGCCTTCAGCGGCGTCTTCGTGTCGCCGTAGCCGCGGAACACAGAATTCAGTGTCATCGACATCAGGGAGAAGAGGCGTCCTGCTGCGACAATCAGGTTGTACTGTGCCGCCGTATCCAGAATTTCGGGATCTGCGCCCATCCACTGCGGAATTGCCCGGTGCAGGATCGCAAGAAGCGCCGTAATCGGCACACCGAGATAGAGGATGATCATGACCGCGTGACGGATCAGTTTCTTGACAAGCTCCTTATCCACTGCTCCCGTCGCCTGTGCGACAAGCGTCGTGACGCCGACGCCGAGAGACATAATGATGCCGTTCATCAGGAAAACCGGCGAATTGCTGATCGTGACCGAAGCCGTCGCATTCTTTCCGAGTGCGCCGACCATGGCGGTATCCGCGTAGGAAACGAGGGTGGTGAAAATCTGCTCTAAGAA
>CADCPV010000273.1 GCA_902803345.1 uncultured Eubacteriales bacterium
CCAATCAAAGGATGTCGCAAGCGCGGATTTCTTCTATGAATTTGACTATCCCTCGTTCAGGCCTTTCCTCATTCCTTATCTTCTGAAAGACCAGGCGCGCGTAAAGGGCAACCTGATCGCGATTGCCGGCGGCGGATACAGCCAGCGCTGGAACCAGAGCGAAGGCTATGCCATCGCCAAGGCTTTCAACCAGCTGGGTTACAACGCCTTTGTGCTCCAGCGCCGTCTCCAGCCCTGGGCCAAGGAAGACTGCTTTATCGACCTGCAGCGGGCGGTCCGCTACCTGAAGTACCATGCGGCGGATAAGGGTATCGGTGCCATCGAGAACATCGCAACAGCGGGTTTCTCCGGCGGCGGCGGAACCATCATCGGCCAGCTCGAGGAATTCTACGGCCATGAGCTTCCGACGAAGCTGTATCCTGACTATGTTCCGGATGAAATCGACGCTGTGGATGCGGATTATAAGGTGGCCATGCCCATTTACGGTGGTTTCGGCTTAGGCGATACCAAAAACACCCATCTTCCCGCCATGTTCTTCGCAGTCGGCGCCAAGGACCATCTGATGCTCAATCCCGCGCTGGGCCGGCATTCCTTCGGCCGCTTCTTTGAAATGATGAAGGAGCATCCCGAGATTGATCTCGAACTCCATGTCTTTGCGGATACACCGCACGGTTTTGGTACCGCCCGGGGAGAGGACAAAGATATCCATGACCATATGGGCACGGTAGGGACCGATCGTTGGATCGAGCTTGCGGATGATTTCATGATGGTAAACTTCGGCATTATCGATCGGCATTACGCCATGGGGCACCGTCCGGGTCTTGGGTTCTGATGATTCGCGGCGGATCCCACTCATCCGAGTCCTTCCGGGCATCTACGTCCTTTTCTTCTCCCTGACCCGGAACAGTATTTTATCCTTACGTGTGATTTCCGGTTTCCTGCACCAGCCCGCAATTTCTGCGATCAGATCCAGCGGGCCTCATGGGAGAGAAGCTTTTCATCTATCGTTTCCAGAGCCTTACGGCAGTAATGGCTCTGGTTTTTGTTTCTGAAAGTACGACTGCACTCCGGACATTTCCGCATCGGGTTTTACTTCCTTTTCGGGCCTTGTGTAATGCGCACGGTTCGAATAAGCGCTTCTCACTTAGAATTGTATCTCCCTGCTGATTCGATTGAGCACGTGTTTTTTATCCGCACTCCACATCGGTGCGATCAGGATTCGCTTGTCTCCGTCTCCCGTGAGCCGGTGTACGACCACGCTGTCCGGAATACAGCCGACACAGGCTTTCAGAATATCAATATACTCATCCTCCGTAAGGGCATGGATCCGTCCTTCACTGTATTCCCGCTCCAGATCCGTCCCCTGCAGTATATGCAGAAGCTGCAGTTTAACGCCGTCCGTTCTTCCTTCACAGACATAACGAACTGATTCGCAGATCTCTTCTTTACTCTCTCCCGGCAGTCCGATGATCAGATGCGTGATGATCTGAATCTCCCTCTGCCGAAGTTCCTTCACCGCATTGTCGTACACGGAAAGCGGATAACCCCTGCGGATGTATTCGGCTGTCTTTTCGTGAATCGTCTGAAGGCCGAGTTCTACCCATACCGGCTTGACTTTGTTCAGTTCCGAAAGCAGGTCGAGTGTTTCTTCCGGCAGGCAGTCCGGCCGCGTCGCAATCGACAGGGCGACCACATCCGGATGACCAATCGCCTCCTCATATAGTTTCCGCAGCTTTGAAACCGGTGCATAAGTTCCGGTATACGCCTGAAAATAGGCGATATACTTTCCGTCCCGGTTCTTTTTCTCAACCAGTTTTATTCCCTGCCGGATCTGTTCTGTAATGCTGAGCCAGCT
This sequence comes from uncultured Eubacteriales bacterium, assembly GCA_902803345.1. Next base: position 1,856 of record CADCPV010000273.1, read on the forward strand.
GTCTCCGGCGAATTCTCCCGATCCGCCGGCGGAACAGAATATGCATCCCCGTGTATCCAGCGTTCCGTCTCTTGTCGGACAGGTAAAGCCGCCGTTCAGAGCGATTTTGTATACTTTGCATCCGAACTGTTCTCTCAGGCAATCATTCAGTTTCCGCATAGTTTTTTAATAGTCGTAATATAAATATCATTTCGACTTTACCGCAGTAATGGGACTCTGTCTATACCGGGAGCAGGGCTATTCCAATCCCATCATCCTCTCGCTTTCGGCTGCCCGTATTTCTGTTTGTCCATAATTCCGTCGATCATAGGAATATGCATAACCGGTACAGAATAATCGGAAACGCCGCCGCAAACCACCACATTGGATGCCAGCCAGGATGTACCCGGCGTTCTGAGCTATTGTCTTTATAATACCGACAAAATGTCGGAATTTCAACAAACAGTTTATTAAAATTCGTTGAAACTCCTACAGAACTCGCAAAAATGTTGGGATTTCAGCAGATTTATAAATACTGTTTGTTGATAATCCAACA
>CADCPV010000274.1 GCA_902803345.1 uncultured Eubacteriales bacterium
ACTGTCTCAGGCATTATATATGTATCAAGACTCAATGAGGGAGGTATACATCCTTAACTTCCTAAATTTTTAACCCTCTGACGTTTGACTCTCAAAAATTGATCGGACGAAACAGCCGATAAGCCGCGAAATTTCTGGCTTTGTCGGCTGTTTTTTGTTGCAATCTCCGCTTCCCTGTGGTACGATAATAGAGGGTTATATAACCCTCTAAAGGAGGGCGGATATGTACTTGGGATGCAGGGTTAAGATTCCGAGAGATGGCGGAAATATCACGGTTAAAACGATTAACGGAACACCATATGTCTATATCGAACGAGGACGTTCTTATTCCAAAGAAAAGAAGTACAGCATACCTAAGAGGACGTGCATCGGAAAACGGGATTCAGAGCAGCCCGATTTCATGTATCCAAATGAGAAGTTTTTGAAATTCTTCCCAAGGGAACTGCTTCCGTCTGAAAAAGATGGAAGAATCAGGAGCGGCTGTCTTCATGTTGGTGCTTACTTTGTGATCAGAAAGATCATTTCTGATTACAGACTGGATGAAATGATCGCAAGGATCGTTGGACAGGATGCCGGGTTATTTCTGGATCTGGCGGCATACTCCATTATCACGGAAGACAATGCGGGTCAATACTATCCGGATTACGCCTATAATCACGCTCTGTTTACGGACGATATGAAGGTTTACAGTGATTCAAAAGTGTCTGATTTTCTGCGCGATGTCACGATCGATCAGCGGATCCAGTTCCTGAATGAATGGAATGCAAAACGGGACCATAGAGAACGGATTTATATCTCCTACGATTCCACGAATAAGAAGAGCCAGGCCGGGGAGATCGACATGGTGGAACTTGGCCACGCAAAGGAAGGAGTCGAAGAAGACATTTTCAATTATGCCATCGCCTATGATCGGAACAACAGGGAACCTTTGTTTTACGAATCCTATCCTGGCAGCATCGTGGATATCTCTCAGCTGCAGCACACGCTGAAAAAAGCGAAGAGCTACGGATATGAGCACATAGGATTCATTCTGGATCGTGGATACTTTTGCAAAGAGAACATCCATTTCATGGATGAAAACGGATATGACTTTGCGATCATGGTGAAAGGGATGAAAAGCCTGGTCAGTGAACTGGTTCTGGAAACGCAGGGGACTTTTGAAAATGATCGCCGGAAGAGCATCCGTGCTTTTAAGGTCAGCGGCACCACAGTAAGAAGGAAGCTGTATGCAACCGATAAGAAAGACCGCTACTTCCACATTTATTATGACGATGGGAGAAAGGCTTCAGACCGGGAGAAACTGGAAGACAAGATCGACCGGATGGGCAGGAAGCTGAAGGAACTTATGGGAGAACCCGTCCATCCCGCCGGAGATTACAAAAAGTACTTTGACCTTGTATTCTGGCATGGAGGACAGGAAGATGAACTGTTTATGTCGGGCGTGGAAAAGGCCGACATCATCAACCGCGAGATTCAATTGTGTGGCTATTTCGTGATTGTTACATCTGCGAAGATGACTGCGGAAGAAGCGCTGCTCCTATATAAGAGCAGAGATGGATCAGAAAAGACGTTCCGCGCGGACAAATCTTATCTCGGAGCCGCCTGTGAGAGAGTATATACGAATGAAGCTGTTGACACGAAGATATTCATTGGTTTTGTAGCTACGATTATCCGGAGCAGGATTTACACTCTTCTAAAAGACGAGGTATCCCGCCTGGATAAAAAGCCGAATTTCATGACTGTTCCGGCGGCCCTGAAGGAACTGGAAAAAATCGAGATGCTGAAAGGCGCCGATAATGAATATAACCTCGATTATGCTGTAACGGCGACACAGAAAACAATCCTGAAAGCATTTGATATGACCTCAGATAACATCCATCGGCAGGCAAGGGCGCTCAGTTCTGACTTGCTGAGGATAGAAACGGAAGCATTTGAAAAACAGGCAGCTCAGGAAGAAGGGAGCAGGTAATGGCGAGAAGAGTAATTACGTTGGATGAAAAGATCAGAAAAGCGGAAGCCGCTGTGGCGACATCGAAAGCAAAGTATGACGACGCACTGGATGAACTGAAGAAACTTGTTGAGAAACGCAAACAGCAGGATGATAAGAAAGTGCTGGACGCTTATCACGCCGGAGATAAGACGGCAGATGAGATCGTAGAGTTCATTCTGGGGGAAGAGCCAGAGGAGGACTAACAGATGCACAAAAGGATATCGGAGATGACAGCTGCAGATAAGGCTGAATTCCTGGAAAAGACAAAACAGGCAACGATCAACGAGCAGGGTGTTCCGTGGGAATTCATGGAGGCAAAGATACTTGAGGATATCGAGAACACTTTTAATGATGAGAAGTTCGTGAAGATGGATCCCGATTTTCGTATTGATGCCGCTTATGCCAGAAAAGAGTTTGGAGACAAGAAACCCGAGCTTGTAGATTACCTCCTATGGATGTTAAAGTTCGTGACCAACTCCGAATATGTGGACTGGTAATATCTGGGCAAGCGAAAACCCTCAGGCTGACTGAGGGTTAAAATATATAGGAAGTTAAGGTACATACAAGAGTAGAAATATCTTTTGTATATACAATTCCATCTATACTTATATAATACAAATTATCTGATGAAATACTGATTTTAGCAAGAGACTTAGGAAAAACGCCAAAAGCATCAAAACCCTCATATGATTCAGGAACAATCAGCTCCTTTAGACACAATCATTGATTGATTTACCGATATGCTCTACCGATACGAG
>CADCPV010000275.1 GCA_902803345.1 uncultured Eubacteriales bacterium
GACGGTTCTGCACACGAGTATGAGATCCCTGCAGGCGACTGCAAGGTCGTGGATACCGGTCATGTAGCGGCATTGTCAGACAGCTGTTCTCTGGAAATCCGGACAGTGAAAGGGCTCAAGAACAAGCTGCTTGGCGGCGAGGGGTTCTTCCATACGGTGGTAAAAGGTCCCGGAAAGGTGCTGCTTCAGAGCATGCCGATTGCAAACACGGCAATGGAGCTTTACGCATACATGCCGCATCCAAGCAATAACGGATAAATGAGAGGAAGTTATACTTGCGAATTCTTACGCAGGTACAAATATAAAAACAGGAGGAGATCTGTATGGCAGAAACATTGACAACACTGAAGACGAGGCGAAGCTGCAGAGCCTATAAACCGGAGCTGATCGAGGAAGAGAAGCTGAACGCGATCATTGAAGCCGGCACCTATGCTGCAACAGGTATGGGGAAGCAGTCTCCGATCATCATTGCGGTAACAGACCCGGAAGTCAGGAACACCCTTTCCAGACTGAATGCCGGCGTAATGGGTGCGGATATGGATCCGTTCTACGGTGCGCCGGAACTTCTGGTCGTGCTGGCAAACAAAGACATCGGCACTTATCTGTATGATGGGAGCCTGGTCATGGGCAACCTGATGAATGCGGCGGCGGACCTTGGCGTAGCAAGCTGCTGGATTCACCGTGCGAAAGAAGAGTTTGAGACGGAAGAAGGAAAAGCAATCCTGAAGAAACTCGGTATCGAAGGAAATTATGAAGGTATTGGAAATCTGATCCTCGGTTATGCCGCAAAGCCTGCCGGGAATGCTGCTCCGAGAAAAGAAGGCTACGTTTACAGGATTTGATCTGAAAATCACATTTACGTCATTACATCAGCCATCGCTTCATTCGGCGGTGGCTTTTTCTATGGGCTCCATGCCCGGAAAGGAGCAACACTTGCAAATCAAAATCAATCAGGAGATCCGTGACTACACGGAGTCGGTATTCTTCGGACTGTCGCCAAGACAGTTCTTTTTTTCGCTCGCGGCGGTTGGCGTCGCGGTTGGGCTGTTCTTTGTCCTCAGGAAGCATTTCGGGACAGAGACGGTTTCCTGGATGTGCATCCTCGGTGCGGCGCCCTTTGCGGCGCTCGGTTTTGTCCGCTATCACGGGATGAGCGCGGAACAACTGCTGTGTGTATTTATCCGCTCAGAGCTCCTGGAGCCGAAAGTCTTTTTGTTCAGGCCGAAGAACTATTATTACGAACTGATGCTGGAGAACAGGAAGAAAGAGAAGCAGGTAAAAGAGAATACTGATAAGGAAGGAGAAACCGATGTATAAGACAGTAAGAAAACATATCATGCAGATGCGGGAATCATACCGTGTCCCGCAAAGCGTACAGGACCTGATCCCGATCACGAGAGTATTCCCGGACGGGATCTTTTTATGCGGCAGGATTTATACCAAGTGTTGGATGTTTACGGATATCAACTACATGTCCGCGAACGAACAGGATAAGAAAACCATGCTCGGAGAATATATGAACTACCTGAAAAGCCTTGACTCCGAAGGGACATCCAAGATCACGCTCAACAACCGCAGGATCAACATGGACGAATTCGAGGAAAAGGTCCTGATGCGGCTTCAGGGGGATGAGGCGGACGTCTTCCGGAAAGAGTACAATGACATGCTCCTGAAATGTGCGGAGGAAGCGAACGGGATTATCCAGGAGAAGTATATTACAGCTTCCATCTGTGCTTCGGATATCAGTGAGGCAAGGGAATACTTCCGGACCTTCGGGGTGAACCTGACCGCGAACTTCAGCCGCCTCCATTCCGTCTGCGTAGAGCTGAGCCTTTCGGACCGCTTAAGAATCCTCCATGACTTCTACCGGATCGGGGAGGAAAAGTATTTCTATTTCGATCTGTGGGACAGCGTGAAAAAAGGACACAGCTTCAAGGACATGATCTGCCCGGATTCCGTTGAGAAACACAGAGATTATCTGAAGATCGGGGAACGCTATGTCAGGACCCTGTACCTGAAGGACTATGCGAATAACATCACGGATGACACTGTCCGGACCCTGACAGAACAGAATGAAACCATGATGCTCTCTGTAGATATCATTACAA
>CADCPV010000276.1 GCA_902803345.1 uncultured Eubacteriales bacterium
AGCGCGTTCAGCCGGTGATTCAGGGAAACGGATACGACGTCTCCATAGCGCGCAAGATTCTCGCCGTCCCACACATCATCGTCAGAGCAGGAGCCGAAGGAGAGGGCGCCGCCGTGAAGCCAGACCATGACCGGGCGCTTTTTGCTGTCGCAGCAGGGGGTGAAAATATTCAGATTCTGGCAGTCTTCGCTCTTTAGTGGCGTGTGACCGGAAAAGTCCAGATCCTTCGGCAGACCGCCCTCGTCGATGACGGCGCAGGCGTAGCCGTAGCCGGTCGCTTCAAATACGCCTTCCCAGTGCGCGGGCTCCGGGTCCTGAAAACGCTTCGCGTGTGCGTAGGGAATGCCTTTGAAGATCGTGATGCCGTCGTATTCGTAGCCGTGGACTAACCCGGCGGTTGTAGGGATCAGTGCAGTTTCGTCGTCATAGCGGAAATGCTTAATCATGATAAGAGACCTCGTCTTTCGGGATATTGGGGCAAAAGGCGCTGACCGGAACGGTTCGTGCTTCGGCTTTTTGCGCGTCTGTCCCTGATAACATCCTATCACAGCGACGGCCTGCCTACATCTGAAAAAGCAACGGATTTCTGTCAAAAAAATGCATCCGTCCGTACGCTGTCCGGGTTTCCGGGAACGCAATCGGAATCCCGCTGTGACTATAAATGGGGATCTCAGGCATCAGAAGGTATATTTTTCTGATGTTTTAAGTGCGGTTGTCTGATATACAGTCTCGCCGTCGTTTCGTATAATGAAAAGTAGTAAAGTATTTGTCTGATTCAGACGAACGGACTTTCTGCAAACGCAGAACAGGGAAAAACAACTGGAACGGAGGTTTTCAAATGGCATCGGATTTCACGAAACGCATGGAAGAAATGATGAAGAAAATGGCGCATATCCGGAAAGAATTCGGACCGGCCAAAATGCCGGCCGTGGAGATTTTCGAATCCGCGCCCTGCTACGATGAGAAACAGGTGGCGGCGCTTGTGAAGCTCTGCAACAGGGTCCAGAGCTGTGCGGACGGGGAACGGACAGCTCTGATCGAAGAATTTGTCCGGCTCAGGGACGAAATCCGCATCAAAGAAGACGCACCGCGGCGGATCGAACTGTGGCCGGAAGGGAAAATTCCGACGGAGACAGTGTATACCGATAACTCGGATTACCGCTATCACCATAATCCGGACTTCAGGCCGTACCTTGTCGAAATGCTGATTCCGGAAACCAGGATTCCGAAGGGCGCGATCGTTCTCTGCCCGGGCGGCGATCACGCGGAGGCCTGCGTCTGCGAGGGCTATCAGTCCGCGAAGGAATTCAATGCGCTCGGCTATCAGTGTTTCCTCCTGATGAACCGTCCGAACCACAACCCGTGGAGCGCGCGCGAGGTCGGCGCGGATGCGGCGCGTGCAATTCGTTATGTGCGCGCGCACGCTTCGGAATACCGTGTGGATCCGGACTTTATCGCCTATGCGGGCTTCAGCAACGGCGGCCTGACCGGCGAAGCGCTGATTGAGAATTATTCCGGCGATAAGAAAGTGTCGGATTATTTCCCGGACTATGTGCCGGATGAACTGGACGAACTGAAGGGCTCGATGGATGCCTTCCTCTGTGTCTACGGGCCGCGCTTTGTCGGAGCGGATTTTAACTGGGACGGCGTCGTTTATCCGCCTGTCTTCTATGCCGTCGGACGGGAAGACACCGCACTTGACAATTTCAATTACGTCTATCCGGATCTTATGAAGCACAATGTTCCGGTAGAAATCCATACCTTCGCGGGTGTTCCGCACGGGAAGGCGGGGACCATTCTGATTGACGATGATTATCCGAATTTCGATCTGTGGGTTCCACTTGCAGATGCTTTCCTGCAGGACCTTAAGAAGAAGCGCTGAAGGAGGTTCCCATGATTACAGGTGATGTGATTATCTCAACGAAGGCGGGAAAGCTTGCTGGCGTATGCATCGACGGCATCTGCCGTTTCTTAGGCGTGCGCTACGCAGAGTCGACAGAAGGAGAAAACCGTTTTCTTCCGCCGCAGCCCTTAAAACCCTGGGAAGGAGTACGCGAAGCGAAAGAGTTCGCGCCGATTTCCTGGCAGACCGACACGCCGAGAATGGAAGACGAGGAAGTGACTAAAACCGGCATTCCCGCAAAATATGCGGTACTGCTCACGGGAAACACGGATCCTTCGGTTCTTCCCCAGTCGGAGGACTGTCTGGCGGTGAATATCTGGACGGCCGGACTTCGTGACGGCAGAAAGCGCCCGGTTATGGTCTGGTTCCACGGCGGCGGATATATCGCGGGCGGCGCCCCGGGAGACTGGCATGACGGCTATAATCTGGCAAAAAAACAGGATGTCGTGGTGGTGACAGTCGGACACCGTCTGGGTATATTCGGCTATCTTTATCTCGGACTTTTCGATGAAAAATATAAAAACTCCGCCAATCTCGGACATCAGGACATGGCGGCCGCGCTGCGCTGGATCAGGGAAAACGCGGAGGAACTGGGCGGTGATCCGGACAACATCACGATCTTCGGACAGTCCGGAGGCGGCGCGAAAGTGGCGGCTTTAATGTCAATGCCGCTTTCGAAAGACTGCGTCAGCAAGGCGATCATCCAGTCCGGAGGCTTCGGACAGCTTGCATCCCC
>CADCPV010000277.1 GCA_902803345.1 uncultured Eubacteriales bacterium
CTGCCTGGAATTACACGAACTCCTTCCATTACATATCGCCGCACATTATCCTTGTTGTAGCTACGATCACCGGATAACGCGATTGGAATCATAAAGTTATTCTTATAATTCCCGATAAAATCCAGTATAACGACATATTCTTTCCGGTCCGCCTTCCGAAGTCCCCTGCCTAACTGCTGAACAAAAATGATCGGACTCTGCGTCGGACGCAGCATGATAACCTGATTTACTTCCGGTAAATCTACTCCTTCATTAAAAATATCAACCGTAACAATGTAATCCAGAGCATCTTCCCGAACATCAGATGTCAGGCGTTCCATCATCTCCTCGCGCTGTGCCTGCGCAGTATCTCCCCCAAGAAAGACACTTCGAATTCCCCGTTCATTAAACTTCTCAGAAAGCTCCTGGGCCTCTTTTGCTCTGCTGCAGAAGATCAATCCCTTTACACGATCGCCGCTATATCCGTAATACTTTGCCTGTTTCAGAATATAGTCTACACGTTCATCACAAACCAGATAACGGAAATTGCGCAGACCCGTCTCATCATCCAGGCTTTGTCCATCTATCTCCAGATCAGTGATACCAAAATAATGAAAAGGACAGAGAAGATCTTCTTCCATCGCCTGTTTCAATCGAATCTCATACGCTATGTTATGATCAAACAGCGCAAAAACATCAAAATTGTCCATCCGTTCAGGACTTGCGGTCATCCCTAACCAGAATTCCGGAACATAATACTCCATGATTCTCTGGTAGCTGCTCGCCCCTGTTTTATGAGCTTCGTCAAGAATGATAAAAGAGAATTCATCCCGGGAAAACTTCATCATGATGTCATCACGTGACATCATCTGCATCGTCGAAAACAAGAATTGAGCGTTTGTTTCTCTTGCGTTGCCAGACAATAGTCCATAAGAGACTGTATTACCAAATACCTTTTGAAACGTTTGCAACGCCTGTTTTGCAATCTGCTCCCGATGAACAATAAATAGAACTCGTTTTTTGATCTTATCTGCAGCAAGCTCCTCCATAAGCACGTCCCGGACTGCAAAAGCAGAAGCATATGTTTTCCCGGTTCCGGTCGCAGAGATCAGCAGTGCTCTCTTTGCGTTGCTTTTGACCAACTGCTTGAGGTTTCCAATAAACCTGACCTGCATGGAATTTGGTTCCAGCCGATACGCTTCAAATGAAACGGTTTTTCCCCGACTGAGGGTTTCCCTCTGCTTCTTTATAATCTGATACTTCGTCTGATATGCAGTAAAGAAAACATCAAATGGCTGTGCTTCCTTACTGTTCCATAGACGCTCAAAGTCCTTCCGTATATCCTGTGCATATTCTCCTGATTCTGTGGCTATGATCCGTGTATTCCACTCCTGATTCACCGTAAGTGCATACTGTGTCATATTAGAGCTTCCAATAATGATTCGATATATTTGATCTTTCTGGAAGATATATCCTTTTGTATGGAAACCAGGGCCATTGTCCGTACAAAACATCTTTAAAGTAATATTTTTCAAGGAATGTAATGTCTTCAATGCATCTGGTTCAGAAAACATCAGATAATCCGTGGTCAGGATTCTCCCTCTCACGCCTTTCTTTTCTAATTCCTGAAAAGTCTGCAGTAATGGGGTAATACCACTTTTCGTTATGAATGCAACACTGATCATAAATTCATCGCAATGCATTAGCTCCTCTTCAATCGAAGAAAGAACTTTTTGCCCTGTACGATGATCATTTGTCAGGAACTGTGGCTTATATGCAAGATTTGTATTACTATCAGCATTGATAAAAGCACTGTTCAAGCCTTGCTTTAGTTCTTTGAGCTGCTCTTGGTTCATATGTCCATCATCCTTTATCTGCAGAGCGTTTTAATATTGAATCTCAAGAATCCTTTTGTTTTCCTCGAATGCCAGGGGGCTGACCTCAACATCAGATCCATGTACCAGTTCTGTCAGGTTCTCACACCCACCAAATGCCCAGGCAGAGATCTTTCGCATTCCAGACCCACATACAACCCTCTTTAGCCTCTTGCAGTCTTTGAATGCATATGACGGAATGATCTTTATAGAATCCGGAAGAACGATCTCTTCAAGCCCTGATCTGCAAAAAGTATATCCCCACAGATACAGGAGGCCGGAAGGAAGCCCCAATTCACGAAGATTAACACAGCCGTCAAACACAAACTCGCCCAGATCCGTTACAGTATCCGGTATAGATATTGATCGAATCTCTGGGTGTCCGGCAAACAGCTTATCAAACAGGATTGTCACGGGCTTTCCCAGAAATATCTCCGGTATCACTACTTCTTCTACCTCACCATGATACTGCCGGGCGGTATAAGATTGTTCATCATAGTTCAGTTGAAATGAAAACTCGTCCATCTATTACCTTCTTAATAGTATCTTTCTATCAATCGATTTTCGTACTCTTCAAAGATGCTGATGATTTTGTCTCTTTATAAGTGCTTGTTTATAATCAACCGCTGCTCCACCCCATTTGAGTACATATATAACCTCCGTCGTCGATCAAATACAGGGTTAGCGTCATGGATAATGCTATGATGGTTTGGGCAGACAATCATCTGGTTACTGGCGTCGTTGTTGAGACTGTTGACAAAGTAATCGATGTGATGCGCCTCCACTATATGAGAGCCAAACTCTTCCCCGATCAGCTGTCCACATATCTGACAACGATAACCGTAAAGAAGTTTCAGATTTTCTCCAATCAGTCGATTCAGTTTCCGTATCTTCACGAGGCGTTGATTCACCTGGATCCCGGCACCTTCATCTTTTCCATCATAGTTTATTTCTGCTTCTACAATCTGCTCGGGCTTCTCATGCACTGCTTCCTTCAGTATCTCCACTTCCTCAGAAACGATTGTCTCCAGAATATAGGAGTCATCATCCTCTGTGGTATACACTGCCAGATACTCCTTATAGTCATCGGGAAGTGTGATATGCTTTTTTGATCCCGGCTCCTGTAATTTCTTAAGACCATTGATGTAGGAATAACTCCGCCATAGTGAAAGAGAGACCAGTCCACTTCTTTTTTATAAACGTAGCTTTCCATTTTTTATACCTGATA
>CADCPV010000278.1 GCA_902803345.1 uncultured Eubacteriales bacterium
CCGAAATTCCGGGTGTTCAGAATGGCCTTGATCCGGGGATCGGAAGCCGTCATCACCCGAAGATAGTCACGGGTCCGATCCTTTGAATCGTTGTCGATAAAAATGATTTCATAATTGTACGCCGGAAGTTCTTTTTCGAACTGTTCTTCGACCGCCTTCGCAATCTCCCGGACATTTTCCTCTTCGTTGTAGCAGGGAATCAGAATACTGATTTTTTTCATTGCTCCCCCTTATTTACTGATAGATCAGAAGATCCATATGATACTGCTGTGCCTGTCCCGAAAGCACCGCGTCCCCGTAGCCTTTGGCGGGGTCTTCCATTCCCAAAAGCCGGAAACTCGAATCCGGCTCCGCCTGTGTCACGACAAAGCGCACTTCATATTCCGTTCCGGGATTCAGCGAAATGCCCGGCTTCAGAAGCACAAATTCGCCTTCAAAGCAGGATCCGGCACTGATTTCCTTCTCATAGAGAACATTTCCGGAGGTTTCCGTCACAAAGATCTTGAGAATGGTTTTTTCGCTGTTTTCACCGACCGAGACCGGGAATTTCAGTTTCTTCAGCGTAGTGCCTTCGGATGTAAAGGACTGGACAATCTCCTCCCCTTCTGAAAGCTCCACAAAAACGCCCGCGCGATCCTCATTGTAGGGACTCACAGAAGGACGGATATTGGCCCGAAGGACAAGCGCGGTCGGAATCAGCAGAATCAGCATCGGAATTACGGCCCGCGCACGGATCCAGCCCATCGAACGGTCTGCCGGCGCATCCGGGTTCTCGTCCAGATATTTCGGATGCTTGAAGACGGCAAAAACTGCCATCATCGCCGTGAGAATCGTGAGTTCAACCGACATGTCAAGCTTCCCGAGGTATTCCGAAAGCCCGGTCTCCCGGCCGACTTCACCGCCGGGCAGGAGGAATTTGAAGATGCCCCGGTTCAGCATCACCTCGTCCGCAACGCGCTGGAACTGGCAGACCGAGAACATCACAAGAAGCACGCCGAACAGCATCTCGAGCGCCATGAAAATCGCTGTATTCTTATGCCGGAAGGCACTGACCGTCCAGAATGGAACCGCGAGCATCAGCCAGTGCGGATGCCACTTGGAAAAGCAGAACAGCGCAGCACAGGAAAGCCCCAGATAATACAGGGAAAAGTCCTGTTCCTTCCGTTCGTCTTCAGGCTTTGTAAAGTATGCCCAGGCGGCCACCAGAAGGTATGCGACAAAGGCCAGGTAGATGCCGTAGTTCAGGTGTGATCCCAGCGAAAATCCGGTGAAATACGCCGCGTTCGTGACATAGCCGACCGGAGAACCCGAAGCGTCTGCGCCAAGCCCGAACACACCTGCCCGGAAGCCCTCGGACCCCGAGAAAACCAGAAACTCCAAAACCGCCGGGATCGTCAGAAGAACAAGCGCTAAAAGCACCCGGAGAATCCGCTTCTCCCGGAGCACCAAAAGCGGGAAGAACAAAAGAACAGCCGTATATTTGAATGTCAGCGCGATACCGAAAAAGAGAATGAACTGCAGGTCCTTTTTCCGAAGCCAGTAATAGAAACCCAGAAGGACAAAGAGGATCATAAAACTCTCGTACTGCCCGATCGCAAACTGCCCGAAAAGACAGACCGGCGAGGAAAAGAACGCGAACATGCAGAACTTCGCCTTCCTCGGGCCCATTCCTAAAAGCCCGCAGATCCGGTACAGCACATAGCCGCAGCCGAAGAACACGAGACAGGGCAGGACTTTCGCCCACATGAGAGGAACAAAGCCAAGCTGTGCGGTCGCGGCCGGGACAAAGCCGAAAATCTTCATCGGCAGGTTCCACAGCGCGAAAATCACATAGACTGAGGGCAGGTAGCTCGCGATGAGGCCGGCCGAACCGTCCTCCGCAATCCCCCACTCCGCGAGGTAATCATAGAAGCTGAAAATGTGCCCGTCCAAAAAACCGTAGGAGCAGCCCGCCGTATGCACGAGGTCCCGCATTTCAAAGCTGACAAACAGCACCGCCATCAAAAGAAGCAGCACGATCCAGTCGATGAGATACAGCGGCTTCTCCTGCAGCGGAAACAGGGTTTTTAAGGCACTTTGTTTTTTCTTGGTCATGATACCGCCTCATGCAGTTTCGCGGCCATAAAGGCCAGTTTTTCGCCTGTCTGGCCCGGATAAACGCCGAGCCAGAAGCTGTTTTCCATAATCCGGTCTGTGGTATCAAGCGTCCCGACAACGCGGTACGCATCGGTCCCGCGGTACGGGTCGAAGCAGGGATGCTTCAGGATGTTTCCCGCAAAGAGCATCCGGGTCTGGATCCGGTTCTCTTCGAGGAAGGGAACCACTTTTTTCCGGTCAGTCCCTTCGCGGCAGGTCAGAAGGAAGCCGAACCAGGAGGGATCCGACTGATCGAGCGCTTCGGGAAGGATGAATGCATCCTGAAGGTCCTCCGTGAAGGAACGAAGAATATCAAAATTCTGCTTCCGTTTTTCCGAAAATCCCGGGAACTTTTCAATCTGTGCGCAGCCGACCGCAGCCTGCATATCCGTTGCCTTGAGGTTGTAGCCGAGATGCGAATACACGTATTTATGATCGTAACCTTCCGGCAGTTCGCCGCGTTTTCCGTCGAAACGGTGTCCGCAGAGATTGTCGCGGCCGGGCGGGCAGACACAGTCGCGGCCCCAGTCCCGAAGCGAGCGGACAATGCGGTGCAGCAGCGGGTTTTTCGTATAGACCGCGCCGCCCTCGCCCATCGTCATATGATGCGGCGGGTAGAAGGAAGAAGTTCCGATATCGCCGATTGTTCCGGTGAAGCGCATTTCTCCGTCTATAAAAACCCGTGATCCCAGAGCGTCGCAGTTGTCCTCAACAAGCCACAGGCCGTTCCTCTGACAGAAGTCCCTTACTGTCCGAATGTCGAAGGGATTTCCGAGCGTATGGGCGATCATAACCGCTTTTGTTTTCGGCGAAAGGGCTTCGTCCAGTTTCGTCGCGTCAATATTGTACTGCGGAATGGTTACATCCAGAAAAACCGGTACCGCGCCGTACTGCAGGATCGGCGCAATCGTCGTCGGGAACCCGCAGGCGACTGTGATGACTTCGTCGCCCGGAAGAATCCTGCGTTCCCGAAGAAGCGGCGATGTCAGTGCCATGAAAGCAAGAAGATTCGCGGAGGAACCGGAATTCACAAGGGAGACGAAGGGCACGCCGAGGTATTCGCCGAATTTCTTCTCAAACTCATCCGTCCAGTGTCCCGCGGTCAGCCAGAATTCCAGTCCGGATTCCACAAGGTTTTTCATCTCCTCCTGGTCATAGACGCGGGAAGCGTAGGGAATCCGGTCTCCCGGCCGGAAACTGTCGTCCTTTTTATGATATTTCAGATAATAGGCTTCCACCGCCTGCAGGATTTCCTGCCGCGCTTCGGCCTCGGTTTTGTTTTCAAACATAGTTCTGATACTCCCGTATCTGCTGCCGCATGCAGGCAGCCTTGTCTTCTGCCCGTACGTATTCGACGGTCCGCCGGATGGCTTCTCTTGCGTTCCATCTCGGCTTCCATCCGAGTTCTTCCCGGATCTTCGTGTTGTCGAGCCGTAAAAAGCCTGCCTCATGCGGGCCGTTTTCCTGTTCCGCGCGCCACGATAGGCCTTCTCCCCAGGTGCTGCAGAAAAGGTCCGCCAGTTCCCCGGTTGTCAGGCAGTCCGCGCTGTCCGGTCCGACGTTGTACCAGCCCGATTTTTCCGGGTCCCGAAGCTGTGCCGCCGCGATCCGAAGGTAGGCAAAAAGCGGCTCCAGCACATGCTGGTAGGGACGGACGGAATTCGGATTCCGTACGAGAATCTCCTTTCCAGCAAGCGCCGCACGCACGCAGTCCGGAACGATCCGGTCCTTCTGCCAGTCACCGCCGCCGATCACATTGCCGGCGCGGGCGGTCGAAACCGCAACGCCTGAAGGCGCTAAAAAGGAGCGCCGGTAACAGTGTGTCACAAGCTCCGAGCAGGACTTCGAATTGCTGTAGGGATCGTAACCGTCCAGAGGATCCGTCTCCTGAAACGCCCGGTTTTCTTCGGGATTCTCGTAAACCTTATCGGTTGTGACATTCAGGACCGAGCGCACGGAAGGCGTCAGACGGATACATTCCATGACATTTACCGTCCCCATCACATTGGTCTCGTAAGTCAGGTAAGGCTCAGCGTAGGAAGTCCGGACAATCGGCTGCGCCGCAAGATGCAGCACGATATCCGGCTGAAAATCCGTGAAAACCTGCCGAAGATGCTGGAAATCCCGGATATCGCCGCGGATGTCCCGTTCCCCGTAGAGCGCCGAAATCCCGGCCTCTTCGTAGACGGAAGGCTCTGTCGGCGGATCGAGCGCATAGCCGCAGAGCTTTGCCCCGGCCATCGACAGGATCACGGAAAGCCAGCTTCCCTTAAAGCCCGTATGCCCG
>CADCPV010000279.1 GCA_902803345.1 uncultured Eubacteriales bacterium
ATTAACTGATGAAGGAGGCAGGGACAATGAAAAGAACGATACGAATCCTCCCGCTGCTCCTGACGCTTTTTCTGATCACAGGCTGTGCGGTGAAAAACCAGAATGTACCGGAACTTCTGGAACCGGTCCGGGGAAAACAGGACACGGATATTGTCAGGCGCGGGGATATCGAGAAGACAGAAGCCATTTACGGCACCATGGTTCCGCGGGTTACCCAGGTATATATGAAGGGTTCCGGAACAATTGAAAATATTACCACCTGGAGCGGCAAGAAAGTCAAAAAAGGCGAGATCCTGATCGAACTTGACCGGGAAGCGGTGGAAAAGCAGATTGAAAGCACGGAGAAGGCAATTGCGGACCTCCTGACGATCGGTGAATATGACGATCAGATCATGGATCTGCAGATTGCGGGCAAGAACCGTGAACTGACGCATCTTTCCGGCACCGGCGCACCTTCCCGTTCGGTTTCCATGAAGAAACTGGAAGTGGATGAACTGAAGCAGCAGAAAGCCCAGGCGATCGAAAAGAGACAGCTTCAGGAAGAGTCGCTTCAGCGGACTCTGGAACAGCTGAAAGCAGACCTTGAGAATCTCGTAATTGAAGCCCCCTGCGGCGGCTATGTGTACCTGGATGAGAACCTCAGTAACGGCATGTACCTGATGGAAGGCAAGCCGATCCTGCGGATTCTGGACGACAGCGACCTTCTGCTTCGGACGGAAACCCTCGTTTCGGAATACCTGCTTTCGGAAGAATATTACGGATGGATTGAGGGAGAACGGTACGAGCTGGAGTATCTGCCGATGGACCGGCAGGATTATCTTGCGCTGATTGCGGCTGGGGAAACGGCTTACAGCGAATTCCGCGTGAAAAAGGCCGACGGACTTACGGCCGGGGATACAGGCGCTGTCGTAACCGTGACACGGAAGACACCGGATGTGCTCTATGTTCCCACAAATGCACTTTCTTCCGACAGCGGCGGTTTCTATCTGTCCATGGAGACGGCGAACGGTTCCGAAAAGCGTTATGTGACAACCGGAGTCGGCAATGAGGTCAGAACGGAAATCCGTTCCGGCGTCTATGAAGGAGAGGTGTTCTATGTTACGAAATAAACGGCTTCCCATACTTCTTCTTTCTCTCCTTGCCCTGCTTCTCGGTGTGTCAGTACAGGCATCCGACCTGATTCCGCTGTCTGAAATCGGCGATGAGAGCGCAAATTACCGGACTACGGTTGTGGAACGCACGGATGCAATCAGCGAGCGTACCTGTTCCGCAACGATTTACCTTCCGGTAGAGCATAAAATCTACTACAAAGGGGCAGACGCGTATTTTGTCAAGGATCTTGCCGTATACGGAAACGACGTAAAAGAGGGCGCTTCTGTATTTGAAATCGATCCCGATGTCGATGAGATCCGGCTCACGGAGCTGCAGCTTCAGAAGGAAGAGCTGGAGCGTCAGTACAATGATGCGAATGCAGCCCGGGATAAGGAAATCGTGAAGCTTGTCAAACAGCACACGGAGGCTATGCCCGGAGATCCCTATACTGCGGAGCTTTTAGACTACCGTGTAAAGATCCTGAATCTTGAGGCTGAGAAAGCCACATACGAATACAACAACAAAATCGAGTCTCTGGACAAGGAAATTGCCGAACTCGAGGAAGAGCTGAAGCGTACGACAATCGACAGCCCCTTTTCCGGACGGCTCAGCTACATGCTGGGCATGACGGCAGGCAGGATCATCCGGGACGGCGAGCATGTCATGTCCGTGACAGACCTGACGAAGATCTATCTTCGCGCAAACGCCTCGATTCCCCTCGGCCTTCCGGTGAAGGTCAGTGTCGGGTATCGCGGTGACGATTATGTATTCGACGGAAAATGTGTAATCAACTGCTCCATGATGACGGCAGGGACCGATACCACCTCTATTATCGAAATCAATATGGAGGATCTTCTGAGCATCAATGACAACCTGCGGCAGCTGGATGTCCGGGCGGTCCGGATCGAGGTGACCTTTACCGACAGCTGTATGAAGAACGTCCTTGTTGTTTCCACGGATGCGCTGCAGAAGGACGGGAATTATTATTACGCAGAAATCCTGGATGATGATAATGTAATTCACCGCCGTCCCGTCAAGGTGATGGTGCTGAAGAACCAGATTGCGTGGGTCATCGACGGGCTCGAAGAGGGCGACGTCCTTGTCCTGCAGTAAGGAGGGAATATGCTGCATTTTGTACTGCAAAAACTCCTGAATAAAAAATGGATGGTGGCAGCCCTTCTGGTGGGCAATATCCTGCTGTTCGCAATTGCCGCAGCGACGCCGATCTATACAGAGACGACGCTTCAGCGTGCACTTCAGACAAGCCTCGGCAACTATATCGAGGAAAAGAACCGCTATCCGATGTCGCTGCAGGTCAAGACGACGGCTTTCCCGCGGGACAAGGCCTATATTGCGGAAAAGACAGAGCTTCTGGAAAAATCCTCCGAAGTATTCGGCCTCCCGATCGAGCTGATGGTCAAGTATGTATATATCTCGGAAGACTCCACCACGACCGACCTTTCGCGTGAAAACAGGAAACGCACGGCCCGGATCAGTTCGATGAGCGATCTTAATGACCATATCGAGATCGTACAGGGCAGTATGTACCGCACGGAACCGGATGCAGAGGGAATTGTAGATGCAATTGTCCCGCTGAAGTGCCTGCGGGATCAGGCTTACCTGATCGGCGAGGTCATTACGATGAACTCGTTCACATATGCGGATGGATCCCCGGTCCAGATCCGGATTGCCGGCGCCTTTACCTCAAAATCCAGCGACGATATTTACTGGGCCTCCGCGCCATCTACCTATACGACGTCGGTTTTCATCGACCAGGACCTGTTCTACAGGCTGTTTGTCCGGGAGGACTTTGAGAAGAGCGTATCCGGAAACTGGTTCGTCTTCTACGACTATTCCGATATGCGCGTGAGCCAGATCCGGAATATCCTGGCAGAAACCGAGAATTATGAAACGTCTTTTAAGAAGGGCGGCTGGCATACCTGCTTCAACAATTACTCGACACTTCTCACGGATTTCCTGTCGACGGAAAAGCGCGTCCGGATCACTTTCTTCGTATTGGAAGTGCCGATTCTGGTAATTCTCGCTGCCTTCATTTTTATGGTGGCGCGGCAGATGCTCGATATGGAGCAGGCGGAGATCGCGGTCCTGAAGAGCCGCGGCGTGAGCCGGGGGCAGCTGATCCGGATTTATCTGCTTCAGAGCATTGTGCTTTCGCTGATCTCGCTGGTGATCGCTGTGCCGTTCTCGTACCTTCTGGTACGGATCCTGAGTTCTGCAAATGCTTTTCTGCAGTTTGTGCGACGGCACAATCTCAAGGTGATTTTCACGAAGGAATCCCTGCTGTATCTCGGAAGCGCAGCCGTGCTCTCGATCCTTGCAATGGTTATTCCGGTGATCAAACGTTCGCGCGTTACGATTGTCAACCACCGGCAGCGGAAAAACCGGAAGCGTTCCGAAAAGCCGATCTGGCAGCGTTTCTTCTTTGACCTGATCCTTTTGGGCGTTTCGGGTTACGGCCTGTTCTCCTTCTACAACCAGCGGGAGCTTCTGTCGGAGAAGGTACTTTCCGGTGCTGCGCTCGATCCGATGCTCTACATCAGTTCATCCCTGTTCATGCTCGGATTCGGCCTGTTCCTTCTCAGGATTCTGCCGTATATCGAGCAGCTGATCTACCGGATTTTCCGGGAAAAATGGAGCCCGGCGCTTTATACTTCCTATCTCCGGGTGCTTCGGACAAGAAAGTCCCAGGACTTCATCATGGTGTTCCTGTTCATGACGCTTGCGATCGGTGTTTTTGACGCAGTGGCGGCGCATACGGTCAACAAGAACTCCGACCAGAATATCGAATACATTACCGGTGCGGATATCGTCGTGAAGGAGAGATGGGCGGACAACTCCCAGGCGGTTGCGGAAGATCCCTCGCTCGAGTTCCAGTATTTTGAACCGAATTATTCGCGGTATATGAACCTCGAAGGTCCGGAATCCGTGACAAAGGTCCTGAATGACAATGACGTTTCGGTCACCGTGCAGGGCGGAAAGGTTTCGAATGTCCAGCTCCTGGGAATTCACACAAAGGAATTCGGCGAGACAGCGCGTTTCGACACGAAACTTCTGCCGGAGCACTGGTATAATTATCTGAACGTACTCGCGAAATCCGAGAAGGGAATTCTTCTGTCTACCAATTTCCGGGACGAATACGGAATTGCCCTCGGAGACACGATCTATTTCCGCAACCGGGGCGGCAAATCGGCCCGCGGCGTGGTTGTCGGCTTTGTGGATTATTTTCCGTCGTATATCCGGCGAAACTATGTGAAGGGAACTGACGGTATATATCGTGAGACCGAAAGGTTCCTGGTGGTTGCAAATCTGTCCTACATTCAGGAACAGTTCGGTGTAACCCCTTATGAAATCTGGATGAAGGCCGGGGATTCCACCGCTTTCATCTATCAATTCAGGGATGAAAACAATCTGAGCTTCCAGAAATTCACGGATCTGTCGGCGTCGATTCAGAAAAGCAGAAGCGGATCGATTCTGCAGGGCACGAACGGTATTCTGACCGTCGGTTTCTGTGTGGCGCTGGTGCTGTGTACGGTCGGCTTCCTGATTTACTGGATCCTGTCGATCCGGGAGCGGGAGCTGCAGTTCGGTATTTTCCGGGCGATGGGCATGTCGATGAAGGAAATCATTGTCATGCTTCTGAACGAGCACCTGTACATTTCGCTGTTTGCGATCCTGATCGGTGTGGCGGACGGCTTTGTGACGTCGAAACTGTTCATGCCGCTGATCCAGATCGGCTATTCCTCGGCGGATACGACCGTTCCGCTGTCGGTGTCGGCTTCGCAGGCGGATATGATCCGGCTTGCTGTGATTGTTATCCTGATGCTGGCGGTCTGCCTTACGATTCTCAGCGTGATTATCCGGCGCTTAAAGATCGCACAGGCGCTGAAGCTCGGAGAAGACTGATCTGAACGTACTTGACGGGGCAGAAGAAGGAGATGGACTGATATGGAAAATATCATGAAAACGGAAGGCGTCGGGCGCGCTTTTAAGACCCAGGGCGACGATTTCTGGGCGCTGAAGGACATTACCGTCGAGATTCCGAAGGGAAAGCTCACGATCCTCAGGGGCCGTTCCGGTTCCGGAAAAACTACGCTCATGAATATTCTCGGGGCACTGGATCTGCCGACGGAAGGAACCGTGGAGTTTTCGGGACGTGAAATCACCGCGCTTTCCGAAGAGGAGAGGACCACCCTGAGAAGAAACCGGATCGGATTCGTATTCCAGTCAATCGCGCTGATTCCGATGATGACCGCCTATGAAAACGTGGATTTTGCGCTTCGGATGGCGGGCTATAAGGGAGACCGGAAGGAGCGGGTCATGGAGTGCCTGCATCTTGTTGGTCTATCGGCGCGGGCGGACCATATGCCGCAGGAGCTTTCGGGCGGCGAGCAGCAGCGTATCGCGATTGCGCGGGCGATTGCCCACCGGCCGGAGGTGATCTTTGCGGATGAGCCGACAGGTGCGCTGGATACGATGACCGGACTCACAGTAGTCAAGATTTTCAAGGAACTCTGCGAGAAAGAAGGCGTCACGATCGTCATGACGACGCACGACGTCGGGCTGATGGAATTCGGCGACCAGGTATACGAGCTGGAGGGAGGCAGACTGACCCATGATGAAGAAGAATGACGAAAACAGCCTGAAGGACCGGCTTAACGAAGAACCGGCGGAAGAGAAGACCACCGTCTCGGAATCGAATGCGGCGGCGCCGTCGGAAAGCGAGGAATCGCAGGACAATATCATCATCTGCGACAACCTGGTCAAAATCTATAAAACCGAGGATGTCGAAGTCCTGGCGCTTCAGGGACTGGATATCCTGATCGGGAGGGGAGAGCTGATGGCGATCATCGGCAATTCCGGCTCCGGCAAATCCACCTTCCTCAACATGATCGGCGGCCTGGACCGTCCGTCTGCCGGCCGGCTCATTGTCGACGGGAAGGACCTGTTCAAGATGAACGAGCGCGAGCTTGTGGATTACAAGCGGAATACGGTCGGCTTTGTCTGGCAGAACAATGCGAGAAACCTTCTGCCGTATCTGACGGCGGCGGAAAACGTACAGATGCCGATGCTTTTCACAAACTCCGACCAGAAAAAGCGCGCGAAGGCACTGGAGCTTTTAGAGATGGTCGGACTGTCGCACCGGAAGGATTCCAAGCTTTCCCAGATGTCCGGCGGCGAGCAGCAGCGCGTCGCAATCGCGATCGCACTGGCAAATTCGCCGAAGATCCTGCTGGCGGATGAGCCGACGGGATCGGTCGACGTCAAAACCGGCGCCTACATCCTCGATGTTTTCAAGGAAATCAACGAAAACACCGGACTCACGATCATCATCGTCACACATGACAGGATGCTCAGTAAGAAAGTGCACCGTGTCGCCGCGATCCGGGACGGCAAGATCAGTTCGGAGATGATCATGAAGCAGAGCTACAGGAACCGGATGAACGAGATTACGGCTTTCACGGAGCAGAGCGAGATTCAGGACGAGTATTCGATCCTCGACCGGGCCGGAAGAGTGCAGATCCCGCGCGAGGTCCTGGAGGGGCTTCATCTGGACGGAAACAAGGTGAAATTAGAGCTTCAGGACGGCAAAGTCGTCATCAGCAGACCGGAATAAAACAGAAAAGTCAACATTGGGCATATTTCACATGCAGCTGTCTGAAATGCGTGTGAAATGTGCCCTTATTTTGTAAAAAGTGCTTGCATTTCCTTGTAAAAGTTGTATAATACTCACAGTGGATTTGGGCGTGGGTATTGTACGTTTATGTGCAAATTCCCCTGCAATCGTGCTTTTTAACAAAATGGGGTAAGGAGAAAAACGTTATGAAAGGTTTCTTTTCGAACACCTGGAAGAACAGGGCGCATGTCGTGCTTGCGCTGCCGGCATTCCTGGTACTCCTGCTGTTTGCGTATATGCCGATGTTCGGTCTCGTCATCGCATTCAAACAGTTCGATTACACCAAGGGTATTCTCGGCAGCTCCTGGAACTTCCCGGACAACTTCAAGCTATTGGTTGTCAATAAGGATAAGTTCCTGACGATCACGAAGAATACAATCATGTATTACTTCATCTTCACGCTTGTCGGTACTTTCCTGAACATCGTACTTGCGATTTCGATTGACCAGTTCGTATTCAAAAATGCCGGACGTGTCATGCAGACAATCATGATCATCCCTGTGTTTATTTCCTACGCGGCGGTCTCTTTCGTTGTGTACGCTTTCCTGTCAAAGTCACCGGCAGGTATTGTCAACGGAACAATTCTTCCGCTTTTTGGAGGAGAAACCAAGAGTTTCTACCAGAAAGCATCATACTGGCCATGGATCCTGACAATTGTAAATATCTGGCACGGCGTCGGATATGGATCTGTGCTTTACATGTCAGTGCTCGCCGGTATCGATCAGGAACTGTATGAAGCGGCCAAAATCGACGGTGCGAACAAGTGGCAGCAGATCTGGAACATCACGCTTCCGATGCTGGTCCCGATGGTTACCGTCATGCTGCTTCTCTCGGTCGGCGGCATCATGCGTTCCGACACCGGTCTGTTCTACACGGTTACGAGAAACATCGCCAACCTGCACAGTAAGACACAGACGATCGACGCATTCGTGCTGAACCAGCTGCTGAACAACCCGAACTACGGACTTACCGCTGCGACGACATTCTTCCAGTCCGTTGTCGGTCTCTTCATGATGCTTCTTTCGAACGGCATCGTCCGGAAGATGGCACCGCAGAACTCGCTGTTCTAAGGGAAAGGAGGGTACAATCATGGCTAAAGAAAAAATGTTGACAAATGATCCTGAGATCCTCCGGATGGCGAAAAAACACAAAAAGCCGGGACCCGGGCAGTATGTGCTGTTCTTCCTCCTGCTTCTGTATACGCTGTTCTGCTTCCTGCCTTTCCTGCTGGTGGTGATTTCCGCATTCTCCGATGAGTCGTCGATCCTGAAAAAAGGTTTCAGCTACTTCCCGGATGCCTGGTCCATGATCGCAATGAAGTCGGTGTTTGAATACGGCAAACAGCTTCTGGTATCCTACGGCGTCACGATTTTCATCACGGTTGTCGGTACGTTCACAGGCCTGATGCTTCAGAGCATGTATGCCTATTCTCTGACCCGTCCCGATTTCCAGCTCAGGAAACTCCTGAATATCTGGATCATCATCCCGATGCTGTTCCAGGGCGGTATGCTTTCCGCTTACCTCATTTTCACCGGATGGTATCATCTGAAAGATACCCTGATCGTCCTGATTCTTCCGCATGCGGTAGGCACGATGAATATCATCATTCTGAGAACCTATATCGCGAACAGTATCCCGAATGAGCTGAATGAAGCAGCGAAGATCGACGGAGCGGGAGATTACAGAACCTTCTTCCAGATCACGCTTCCGCTGATGAAGCCCTCGCTTGCAGCTGTCGGCTTCATGATGGCAACCGGTTTCTGGAATGAATGGCAGAGCGCTTTGATCTACATTGATTCCAAGAACAAGAAACCCCTGCAGCTCCTGCTGGTCAATATCCAGAAGAACATCGAAATGCTGATGAACTCCAAGGATATTCCGCCGGAAGTTATGGCGATCATGGGCAACAAACTTCCCGGTAATACGATTACCATGGCGACTGTTTTAGTCGTCGTCGGACCGATCCTTGTCGTATATCCGTTCTTCCAGAAGTACTTCATCAAAGGTCTTACAGTCGGTTCCGTCAAGGGCTGATGCAAAGGATTGTGGAAAACAGCTGTTTTATGTTGATTTCACAAATCTTATGTTGACATTTTATTCAAAATAGTGTATAGTAATGGCGTTGCAGATATGAACAATATGTAAACAATCTGTAAACAAGTACCTTGACAAACGTTTAACACTGGAAAATAATCCTAATCCGATCGGTGAATATGGTTCGCCGCCGGGATTCGAATATTTTCCGCGGTGCTGTACCATTATAAATATTTTCACCTCGGACGAAGGTGATAATATAAAAATTTAAAAGGAGGAATTTTCGCAAAATGGTGAAGAAAATTCTCGCTGCTCTCCTTGCAGCAGCAATGATCTTCAGTCTTGTCGCCTGCACCGGCACACCTGCTGAGACACAGGCTACCGAGAAGACTGAAGCTGCAACAACCAAGGCAACCGAAGCTGAGACCACGAAGGCTGCTGAAACGGATGCCCCCGAGACCGATGCACCGGCTCCGGCTGGCGACAAGGTTAAGATCACGATCTTCCGCTGCCTGTACAACAGATCTGCTGTTGACGACGCACAGGTAAAGAAAGTTCAGGATGCTATCAATGCAAGACTGGACGAGCTTGGCGAAGCAGTTGAAATCGAAATCCACGAAATCTCCAGCTCCGAGTATTCCGACAAGGTTACCATGGCTCTTGCAGGCGGTGAGATCAACCTTCTGTGGAACGCTTCCTGGTGGGGCGGCGGTATCGGCTGTGACGATCTGTGGCGTACCAATGCTGCGTATGACATTACCGACCTTCTTCCCGGCACCCTGCTTTGGGATGCTATGCCGGAAGGCGTCTGGGAAGCTTCCAAGTACGACGGCAAAGTCCTGTTCACTCCTGTCTACAAGGAGACCTACGAAGGCTACGACATGAAGACCCCGAAGGCGGTTGTCGAGCTTACAGGACATGATCCGGAGTTCCCCGAAGTTACTTCTCAGGACAACTGGTATGACAGAATGGCTGCTTTCGATACCTACTTCCAGGAGTGCAAGGATGCCGGTGTTGAATTCCCGTACATGGCTTGCCAGTTCTTCTATCGTATCGCGCTTGACGATTACGATTTCTTCGGCGGCAGCTCTTCCCTTCTTGCTGTTGATCGTAAGACCGACACTGTTGTGAATGCTGTTGCTTCTGAAGGCTACAAGAAGTGGGTACACCTGATGCGTGACTGGTATGACAAGGGGTACATCAATGATGCAATCCTTGAC
>CADCPV010000280.1 GCA_902803345.1 uncultured Eubacteriales bacterium
TGCGCGTGTCCGAAAGAGGTCCGGCCGCCGTTCGTGTTGATCGGCTTGTCGCCGTCATAGGCAGTACGGCCTTCGCAGATGTATTTCCAGCCTTCGCCGTAGGGCAGGTAACCCGCGATTTCGGCCGAAACAAGGTGAGAGGTGATGATAAAATCGTTCGCGTAGAAGAGGTCCAGCTCCTCCGGCTTCACACCGGTCACTTCATAGACCTGACGGACCGCTTCCTGGGTTGCCGCGACTTCAAAATGCGGGGTTGTCGCTTCGCAGGCCGCGCAGCCGGAGCCTAAAACTTCGATTGCCGGATGCGACTTATTGCCCATGTACTTGTCAACCATGTCGGTCGCGCAGACGATCACCGCCGCCGCGCCGTCGCACTTCAGCTCGATGCCGCTCATGCGGAGGAAGTCTCCGTTTTTCGGGTTATAGGGAGAGCGCATATAGTCCATGACATCGTCATAGCCGGCTTCCTTTGCGAGATCCTCATACAGCCTGCGTTCGATTGCGAGCTCGTTTTTGCTGGCGTTTTTGCGGTTGTTGAGGCTCATGTGAATCAGGGTGTCGTCCATTTCCTGATCGCTGATACCGCGGGTCCTCTTGTACCACTCAGCCGCGTCGTCGTAGATCAGTTCCTGGCCGGCCATAAGACTCCGGGTGTAGTTCCGGTCATAGAGCCATGCCGTCGTCTGCAGGAACTTGTCCATCGTCATCTTTTCGCGCTTATAGGGGTGGCTGCCGATTGCCAGGCTGTCGCCGAATTCCACACAGGCGGAAAGGACACAATTGTATTTGCCGGAAGCGACTGCGTTCACGGCCTGCTCGACTGCATAATAGCCCGTGCAGCAGGCTTCCGAATGGTGGATCGAAGCCTTGCCCTTCATGCCGAACCAGTTTGCGACCTGGATGTTCGGCGTAAGGTAATTGGAGCCGTTTAAGGGTGACGCTTCACCGTGGAAATAGAAATCAATATCCTGCGGATTCACGCCGGCGTCTTCCATCGCCTGGAGCGCAGCGTAGCCGAAAAGCTCGCCTTCCGTGAGACCGTTGGTTTCTTCCTTATCCACCGTATACATAAAAGGTGTGCAGCCGACGCCGATGATGGACACGCTGCGCGCATAGGGGTTCACTTTAGTCTGGTTCATGTTCCCTCCTCGTCTCTTGTTTTCTGAGTTTAGTGTATCACGAGAAATGCGCTTTTTCACGCGCAGGAAACAAAAGAAATTTCACTTTCTGAAATTAACTGACCCATTCGGGGACAGGTACCAGGTGGATCAATTGACAAAGCAATTGATCCACCTGGTACCTGTCCCCGAATGGGTCAGTTCACAAATATCAAATATATTCTGCCCAGTCGAAGCAGGCCCTGTTCTCACTTTCCCTGCCGGAAGAGGTGGCGTACACACCGACGATCGCGCCGACCATCCCTCCGGTAACCGGCGGATTGATCCGCGCTGCATCGCCCCTGACAGGAAGTTCACGAAGGTCTTTCGAATGGAACACCGGAATCCCCGGAAACAGCCCGAAAGATGAGTTGATCAGATAGTAATCATCTTCCACCCGCAGAATGGAAGGGTCTGGATAGAAGCCCGGAATAATCGGATTTGCAAAAGCTATTTCAGACATAAAATCCCCTTTCACTTACTAAATCACACGCTGCCCCCTCCGTGCTTTGGAGGGGGCAGTTTTTATTCATCCAGATACAGTTTCCGGTACTCGATTTCCACTACACACAGAAACAGCTGCATGATGAACATATCCACGGCCTGCTTCACACCCGGAAGCGGGAAGCTGATGTCCGCCTGACTGTTTTTCGCGAGCCGCCTTGAGTCTGTGATGACGCAGAGCTTCGCGCCTGCATTCCGTATTTCCCGGATAATCACTTCGATGTTCAGGCCTTCCACACCTGCCGGCGCCATCAGGATCACGAGATCATTCGGTGAAAGCACTTTAACATGCTCCAGGATGTCCTTTTCCTGATGATGAACGTCGCAGATTTTGCCGCTCATGAAAACGTCTGACTGGATAAATACCTCGGTAAAATAGATCGAATATGAGTAAATCGCAACCTTTTCGGCCTCGTGCATTATCCGGTTCAGTTCATGTACTTTGTCGTAATCCAGCTGTTCCCGGAATTTCCGGTAAAGGTCATCAAACGTGTCAAAGAAGAATCCGGCCATCTCCTGTTCTTCCGGCCTGTTTTCCGGAGAAACGAGGCGATTGTGGATGTCGTACTTGCGGACACTGTCCAAAAGATCCTTTTGGAAGTAGGCATAGTTTTTGTAGCCAAGTTTTCGGACAAGCCGGCTGATGCTCGGTGCCGACGTGAAGCAGAGATCCGCCAGATCAAAGATCGTCAGGTCCCCGATTTTCCGCACATGCGCCAGAATATTCCGGACAATTGCGCTCTGCATGCTGTCCGGCGGAGATGAATTGTAATAGGCGAGAAGCCGCTCCATTCCTGTCATAGCTTCATATCTCCCGATTACTGAGATTCTTTTCTGTCCATTTTGATGTTGTTATTATTTTACGTCGGTTCAGAATTTTTGTCAATCACTGAGACTGGAAACTACAAGCAAAATCTGACCATGTAAAAATATATTGTTCTGGCCATTTACATAATACCACGCATCTGGTAAACTCAGGAAAATCTCATGAAAGCCTTCATTTTTCAGACATCAATGCGAGGCGGAAAGGAACACATGAAAAAGAATACCATCCAGATCATAATCGGTGCAGTGCTGTTCGCACTTGGACTCACTGCAGTCATCCTGACAAGAAAAGCGGGCATTGCGGAAGATGCGACAGGCGCAGAACAGGCACTTTTTTCCATCAGCCTGATCGGACTCCTTTTGGGCGCGCTTGTTATCGCGACTGCTTTTATGAAGCCTGCGCGCACGATGGACGTCAAAATCCTGACCATGACCGCTATGATGGCAGCGCTCTGTTATATTGCTTTCGCCTTTTTCAAAATAGATATTCCGGTTCCCGGTTCGATTGAGAAAACCGCTTTCCATCTCGGAAACACCTTCTGCGTACTGGCAGCACTGCTTTTGGGGGGCATCTGGGGCGGCCTTTCCGGTGCAATCGGCATGACCATCGCGGACCTTCTCTCCGGTTACGTCACTTCCGCGCCGAAAACCTTCCTCCTGAAGCTCTGCATCGGCCTGATCACGGGACTCGTTGCGCACCGGCTCCTGAAAATTGACTCAGAGACCGATAAGAAGAAAGTTGTCTGGAAAACCGCTGTTTCGGCATCGGCAGGCATGCTGTTCAATGTAATTGCAGACCCGATCGTCGGCTATTTCTATAAGCGTTACCTCTTTGGACTGCAGCAGGATCTCGCGAAAGCGCTTGCGAAAATCAGCGCTGTCACGACACTTGTCAACGCAGTAATCGCTGTAATTGCCGCATCGATCTTCTACTATGCGCTGCGTCCGGTAGTCCGGAGAATTTTGAAGAACGAGTGAGACTGATTTTCCTACGGATTGCTTCGACGCTTCGCGGCTCCCGCAATCCTCCCTTCATTCGGATTCCCGCGCTTCGCGCTTCATCCTCATGAAAGGGGCGTGGATTGAAAAAAGAGAGAGGCCTCTGAGCAAGCTCAGGCCCCTCTCTTTTTAAATCCACTGGAAAATCAAATGGCTAAGAAGAACTTCACCAGGAACAATACCGAGATGATGTAGGTCAGGACCGAGACCTCCTTTGCCTTACCGGTGAACAGTTTCATCACGGTGTAGGTGATCATGCCGAGGCCGATGCCGTGGCCGATTGAGCTTGAAATCGGAATTGCGATCAGCATGACAGCAACCGGAATGACCTGGTAATTATCCGTAAAGTCGATATCCTTCAGGCCGGAAAGCATCAGCACGCCGACATAGATCAGGGCGGAGCTTGTGGCAGCAGCCGGGATCAGTGCGGCAATCGGCGAGAGGAACATGCACAGCAGGAAAATGACGCCGGTTACGATGGCTGTGAGGCCGGTGCGGCCGCCTGCTTCAACGCCGGATGCGGATTCGATGAATGTCGTAACCGTAGAGGTACCGGTGACGGAACCGAGCATGGTGCCGACCGCGTCGGATACGAGCGCCTGCTTCATCTGCGGCATATTGCCCTCTTCATCGATCATGCCCGCACGGGAAGCGGTTCCGACAAGCGTTCCGATTGTGTCAAACATATCGATGATGCAGAACGTCAGGATCAGGCTGATTGCCGTTCCCCAGCCGATCGAAGCAAAGGTTTTAAAGTCGAGCTTGAACAGTGTCGTGTCTGCCAAATCCTTAAAAGGCGGGACGAAGGATGCCGTCGCAAGGGATGCAAACGGATTCTGGCCGAGGAAAATCGCCTCGCCGGCCCAGTATACAATCGATGCCGCAAGCATGCCGAGAAGCACTGCGCCTTTGACTTTAAAGTGCGCAAGAATGATGATCACCAAAAAACCGATCAGAATCGTGCACACCGTCAGCACCATGGTTCCCCACTGGCTGCCGAGCGCTTCTTTCGCAGTTCCCGCCGTCAGCGAACCGAAGAAGTCCCGCATGACATAGAAGGGAGAGGTATAGCCGTTGGTTTCCGAGTAAATGCCGACATTGGAACCGAAGCCGATATTCATCAGCATCAGGCCGATCGCCGGCGAAATGCCGATCCGGATCGGGAGCGGAATCGCTTTCACGATCTTCTCGCGGACATTCAGAAGCGACAGCGCCAGGAATACGACGCCTTCAATCAGGATAATGATCAGCGCTGCCCGGAAGCCCTGCAGATAGCTCACACCCGCGAGTGCCGCAACCTGTGCGACGACCACTGCAAAGAAGGAGTTCAGGCCCATGCCGGGGGCCATCGCGAAAGGCTTGTTTGCCAAAAATCCCATGAGCACGCAGCCGATACCGGATGCAATACAGGTGGCCATGAATACCGCGTTCCACAGCGGCTGTCCGCCGTCCGCGCCGAAATTCGTCAGCAGGTTCGGGTTCAGTGCGACAATGTAAGCCATCGTCATAAAAGTCGTGAATCCGGCCAGAATTTCGGTCATGACGGTCGTCTTGTTCTGTTTGAGTTTAAACATGCAGACTCTCCCCTTTCTCTTTATCGCCTTTTACTTCCCTTCGTAGCAGATTACGCTCTCTACATCGTAACCCTGAAGTTTTTTCCGGCCTTCAAGGCCCGCAAGCTCCATCAGGAAAACCATTTTGACGACTTCGCAGCCAAGTTCTTCGACGAGCTCCGCAGCCGCCTTAACCGTTCCGCCGGTCGCAATCAGATCGTCAATCACCACAACCTTCTGGCCGGGCTTAAGGTCATCCTTATGAACCTCGATAACCGCGCTGCCATACTCGAGATCGTACTCTTTCTGCACAGTTGCACGCGGCAGTTTGCCTTTTTTGCGGACCAGAATGAAGGGCTTGTGCATGTTGTAGGCGATCGGCATGCCGAACAGGAATCCTCTGGACTCCAGACCGACGATCACGTCAAAGTCCGTGTCCTCTAACTTCTTCTGCATCTCATCGATCGCCAATTTCAGTCCGTCCGGGTCCACGAGAACCGACGTGACATCACGGAACATAATCCCCGGTTCCGGGAAATCAGGAATCGTAATTACATAATCTTCTACTTTTTTCATCACGGAATACTCCCTCCAAAATGAATTCGGAACTCTTCGTCAAAAGTACCGATAAGTACAGTATACACGATCAAATACTGGTTGAAAAGTAGAAAATCTGACATTTTTACTTGAAATCATTATGAAAAGTGTATACAATAGATGCGAGTCGGGAGGAAAAGGAAATGCGTACAGAACCCTTTACAATGGAACGAAATGTACTTCAGCTCGGCCAGGAGGTGGAGATTACGGAAGGGCGCCTTCCGCGCGCCTGGTATTATACCGCGGAACCCGCCGCTGCGATGTCCGCGAACATCCCCTTAAACAAACGGATCACCAGTACGAAGGGTGTCGTGACCGCGAAGAGACTCGAGGGAAGCACCTATATCGTGGATATCACATTTGACGAATAAGAAGCAGGTCCGTCGTCTCGCTCCTTTCGGAGTGGTACGACGGACCTGTCCCTGTGTAATGCCTGATTTGGCTTTATTTCTTGGTACTTGCCGGTTTTTTCTTCTGCCCGGAGCTCGTTGTGCTCGCAGGTTTTTTCTTCTGACTGGAGCTTGTGGAGGAGCTCGCCGGTTTTTTCTTGTTGGAGGATGAGGTCTTCGGCTTCTCCTCCTTCTTTTCTTCCTCTTCGGAAGTATCGGTCGAAATCAGGGATCCGAGAAGACCCATCAGGCCGCCGCCCGAAGACTGGTTGGACTGGGGTTTCTCCTCTTCCTTCTCTTCTTTGTCATTCCCGCCGAACAGGCCCGAAAGCAGGCCGCCGCCGGACGATGAATTGTTCGAAGAACCGGAGCCGAGGCCGTCACCGCCTAAAAGGTTCATGATGCCGCCGCCCGAAGACGAATTGTTATTGGAAGACCCGCCGCCCATGAGCGCCGACAGAAGTCCGCCGCTGTTACTGTTGCTGTTCTGGTTCAGCAGCATCGAGAGAAGCAGGGGCGCTGCTGCGGACAGAATCGATCCGGAGGCATTGGAGCTGGTATTTGACTGGGAAGCGGTATTTTCAATTGCAGATCCGGAGTTTCCGCCGAGAAGAAGCGAAAGCAGATTGCCGTTCAGAAGGCCTCCCCTTGTCGGGACCTTATCCGCTTCCACCGCATCCTGCAGTTCCTGTACGCCCTTTTCGGAAGCGGTCTTCTCTTCGAAGTTTTTAATCATATCCGGAAGGGCTTTCTGAAGCACTTTCTTGGTATCCGTCTTGGTCTGGCCGGTTTTTTCCGCGATTTCCGCGATCAGTTCCGGGGTTAATACACTTTTCACATCCATATTTAACATCCTTTCCGTTATGACAAAACGGCCTTTCCGCATAAATACACGGAAGGCCGTTTGTGTTTTTAACTATTATTCCGCCGGTACCGGTACAAGATCGTCTTCAGTCACTTCTTTGTTGTCTGTCTTGATTTCATCGCTGACGCCCATTCTCTTTGCACAGAAGGAGCACATACGGGTACGGTTGTGTTCGATCGCTTCTTCGACAGAGCCGTAGGTCAGGGTATCGGTGTGGTTCAGCGCCTGGCAGTCGTCATATGCATGATAGACATGGCCGAACGGAGTCCAGAATACGTCGCCGCCGACTTCTTCCGCGGCTGCAGCCTTCTCCTCAGCGGAGATCGGGTTGTAGTCGATGCTCGTCAGCGCGCCGATTGCAAGGGCAACTGCTGCTGCGATTACGGCGATGGTCTTGGTCTTCTTGTCAGC
Organism: uncultured Eubacteriales bacterium; assembly: GCA_902803345.1. The sequence goes on from CADCPV010000280.1 coordinate 7,301, forward strand.
ATTCTTGTCGGTAAGCGCAATGATGATGAAAGGAATAAACGCAAAGGCCGCAACGATCACGCCCATATTGTTCCAGAGCCAGAATTTCACCTTGTTCTTCTTGCTCGCAGGATCAATCCGGTTCGCACGCTTCCAGAGCTGGGAGCCGATGATGACACAGATCAGATCCAGTACCAGGAAGGCAATCAGCTGGGCAATCTGCGGAATGAACTTCAGATCAACAACGCCCTTTAATACAAGCACTGCCAGCAGCTCAAATCCGATCGCCGCAAGCCACAGAAGGATCGCGCCTACGCGGAAACCAGCCGCAGACCCAGTCGGAGCCGCTTTCTTATATGCCTGCTCGACGTCCTTTTTGGAGCCCTTTTCGCCGGACGCGGTCTGATAAGTTTTCTTCTTTGTTTCTGCCATAATGGAGAATCCCCCTTTAAAAAATAGATATAAATACTATAGCACCCTTTTTCCGAATGTGCAAGTACTTACCGCTAAAAAATGCGGTCTTCCGCAGGGAAGACCGCTAAATATTGTGGGTGCTCGAAATATATCAGTCTTCAGCGCGATCTTCGCCCGCGCTGTCCTGGTCGTCAAGTGAAAACCCGCAAGCGTGTTTTCACTTTCCTCGTCAGTCTTCAAAATCCTCGAACGCCTCGATGCCCTTCTTTGCCTCGGCTTTCTGGTCGCCGTGCTTCACGAAGATCATCGTCACAAAAGCAAGCGCTGCGAAAATCATTGAGTACGGGAAGAGGATGCGGTAGCTGATGTGCTTCATCAGAAATCCCGCAACAATCGGGGTCACCACCTGCGCCGCCATCGACGCCGTATAGTAGAAGCCCGTGAACTTTCCGACGTCGGAACCTTTGCACATTTCAACAACCATCGGAAGTGAGTTGACGTTGATTGCCGCCCAGGCCGCGCCGACAACCGCAAAGAGAATGTACATCGGAATCGTGATCTTATGCGCATTCCAGGTCATGATCGTCGCAAGAAGGAAGCAGGTCGAAAGCAATGCGACACCGATCATAATCATCTTCTTCCGGCCGATCTTGCTCGCGATAATACCGATCGGGATGAACATGATCGCAGCGCCGACTGTTCCGATCAGAAGACAGGTCGAGGCGCCGCCGAGGCCTTCGCCCATAACCTGATCAACATAGGTCGTAAACCAGGTGGAGACGCCGTTATAGGCGATAAACCAGAGTGCAATTGACGCAAGGAGGAATCCGAGGGACTTTTTGACGGGCTTCGGGAGCACTTCCTTGCCGGATTCGGTCGTTTCCGCGAGGTTCCATTCCGGGTGCTCTGCTTCCAAAGCCTGTGTTTCCGCAACGAGTTTCTTCTCCTTGATCAAAATGAACAGCAGACCGACCGCGACAAACATGATCGCGGAAACAATCAGGAAAATCGGCTGGTAATTCACATGCTCCAAAAGCTTGGTCTTGGATGTCGGATACAGAACCGCCGCAAGCCCGAGGTAAATTGCGCCGCCGACCGTACCCATCAGGTTGATGACTGCATTTGCCTTCGAGCGGAGCGGCTTCGGCGTCACATCCGGCATCAGTGCGACAGCGGGTGAACGGTAAGTGCCCATCGCGACAAGGAGCAGGCCCAGCACGATGATGAA
>CADCPV010000281.1 GCA_902803345.1 uncultured Eubacteriales bacterium
AAACACGTCCCCGTTCGAAATCCACACCGTTCGGCATGACAATATAGTCGCCGCTGTAGCCGAGGGATCTGAGGCTCTCGCCCGCGCCTTTTGAAACCACCCAGACGTCGTCGCAGGCTTCCACGTTCTCAACCATCAGTTTAACGCCTTCCTGTGCGACTGCCGGAAGCTTCACCGCGCGCTCAATCTCGACCTCGTATTTGGTATGGTAGGTCAGGACAATCGGCACGCCGCACTTTTCGCGGAGGAGACGCGCTAAGATTGTTGAGCTTGCGGGACAGTGCGTATGGATAATGTCCGGCGCAAAACCGGAAAGCGCCGAAAACGCCTCCTCCGAGAAAGGAATCCCCGCGCGGTAGCCGCCGACCTTCTGTCCGAGGTCAAGGCTCGGATAGGCCGCGACAGGATAAGGATAGCCGCTGTAATCCGCGTCCGGATACTGCGGCGTACCCACGATGACCGGAACATTGTGATCTTCCGGCAGATATTTTGCGTAATTCAGTACGACATTTGCCACGCCGTCAATGACCGGCGGGAAAGAATCGTTCAGAAGACAGATTTTCATAAATACCTCATCCGTCACGCCAGCATTTCCGCGAATTCTGTCATGATATCCGGGATTGCGATGTTCTGCGGGCAGATCGCGGCACAGGAACCGCAGCCAACGCAGCGCCGCGGGTCAAGGGATGGATCAACTGCATCCAGATCATACTTTCTTCCGCGTTCGCCGTTCTTCACTGCATTGTATACTGCGATAATCTTCGGAATCTCCAGCTCCATCGGGCAGCCCTCGGTGCAGTAGCGGCAGGCCGTACAGGGTACCCAGGAAAGCATCGAATCCGCAACTTCCGAAAGCAGCGCCTTTTCCTCATCACTGACCGGGTTCGGCTCTTCAAAGGTTTCGACATTTTCGACGATCTGCTCATAACTTGACATACCGGAAAGCACCACCGACACTTCCGGAAGCGTCTGAAGCCACCGAAGCGCCCAGCGCGCCGCCGAATCCTCCGGTCGTACCGCCCGGAGCTTTTTCATCTCCTCATCCGGCAGATTCGCAAGCCTTCCGCCGCGGATGCCTTCCATGACGACCACCTTAAGGCCGTGTTTCGCGATCACTTCATACTTCGATTTTGCGTCCTGGAGCTTCCAGTCGAGATAGTTCAGCTGGATCTGGACAAATTCGAAAACGCCCTCGTGTTTTGTCAGAAAATCATCGATTGTCCGGGCCGACTGCGCATGCGAACTGAAGCCGAGATGCCGGATTCTTCCCGCTGCTTTCTGCTTCTGAAGATAGCCGATGATATCAAGCTCCGGATCGTCATACATCGGAAGGCTGTTCTCGTTCATGTTGTGCAGGAGGTAGAAATCAAAATAATCTACCTGGCATTTCCTGAGCTGTTCCTCAAAAACGCCCGGGACCGTCGAATCCGGCCAGCCGGTGAGTCCTGAGGTGAAGCCGACGACGCCGTTTTCCTTTTTCACCATCATATGGCCCGGGAATTTACTCGCCAGGCAGAAGCTTTCCCGCGGATACTTTTTCAGTGCTTCCCCGATGAAAAGCTCGGACTCACCGCCGTGGTAGCGATAAGCCGTGTCATAATAGTTGATGCCGTGGCTCATCGCATAGTCAATGATTTCCTGCGCTCTCTCGCGGTCGATTTTCTCGTTCTCGCCTTCGATCTTCGGAAGCCGCATGTTGCCCATGCCGAGGGCAGAAACCTTCAGGCCGCCCATTTCTTTGTAATACATCGTTCACCCTCTCTTTCGCTTGTTTGGTTGTATTGATTCCTGTCCAAGCCGCTTTTTTAGTGTGTACAGGAGGTTTTCATCCGGCTTTTCAAAGCCGTTTTTGTACTCGTAGCCCAATTTTCGATAGAAGTTCAGTCCTGTGATTGATGCGTGCAGCTCGATCCATCCCGAAACGGCTGCATACTCATCCGCTTCCAGCGCTTCCATGATCCTGCGGCCGACGCCCTTCCCCTGGTACTCCGGCGCCGTGAAAATCGAATAAATCCCGCAGGGATCACCGCTCTTTTCACCAGGTCCCACAGCGCCGCAGCCGACTATAATTCCCTGATCCTCTGCGACATAAAAATGTGCCCGCCTGCCGAGACTGACCTGATCCTCCGGCCTCTCCCGCTGCATCAGATTCTCCAGCATCCACATCGGGTAGTCCTTCGAATTGGAGATCCGAAGCGTCCGGATGATCATTTCCGAGACAGCCGCTGCGTCTTCTTCCCGGAACCGTCTGATCCGTAAATCCATTTTCTGCCTTTCCGGTTCAAATGACCTGCGCGCATTCCTCTGTGTCAGAGTTTCCGCAAACCTTAAAAACCCTTCTGTCACTCCTGATTATTCGGCTTCCGACAGCCCCGGTATTTGTAACCCTTTTCCGTAATGGCTTTTTTCAGATCTTTCTCCGACACTTCCGAAGAAAAGCGCACTTCTACGGTTCCCTGATGGAAATCTGCTGCTGCTTCCTCCACACCCGGCAGCGCCTCGAGCGTTTTTTTCACGGTCATTTCGCAGTGTTCGCACATCATCCCCTTTACAAGAAGTGTTTTCGTTGTCAGGACTGCTTCAGAGCCCGTATTTGCCCCGTTTTCGGCTGTATCCGGTTTTGTGTAAGTATTTGTATCAACTTCTCTGCCGGCCTTTAAAACAGCCGTTTTTTCGCCTTCGGGAAGCGCCGGCTTTCGGAGCGGCCGGTCGTGTTTTGTGCTGTGCAGATCGAAAAGATTCAGTCTGAGCGCATTCATGCAGACTGTAAAGCTCGAAAGCGCCATTGCCGCAGCGCCGACCATCGGGCTCATCTCCAGACGGAACAGTCCCGCCGCGAGCGGAATGCACACAAGGTTGTAGAAGAATGCCCAGAACAGGTTTTCATGGATGTTGAGAAGCGTCCGCCGCGAAAGCCGTATCGCCGATGCGACATCTGACAGATTCGAATTCATCAGCACAATATCCGCCGAATCGATCGCGACATCCGTTCCCGCGCCGATCGCAAGCCCGATTTCCGCCGCTGTCAGCGCCGGCGCGTCGTTGATGCCGTCACCGACCATCGCGACTTTTCCGCGCTTCTGCAGGCTGCGGATGACTTCCTCCTTACCCTGCGGCAGCACACCCGCGACGACCTTTGAAACACCGGCTTCCCTGCCGATTGCCTGCGCAGTCCGTTCGTTGTCGCCGGTCAGCATGACGACCTCAATGCCCATGTTTCGAAGGCTCCTGATCGCGTCTTTTGAATCCGCTTTCAGGACATCCGCGACCGCAATCACGCCGAGAAGCTGTCCGTCCCGTTCAAAGAACAGCGGCGTCTTCCCGCCTTCGGAGAACTGATCTGCCTGATTCTGCAGTTCTTCCGGAATCTCCGAAAAGGCGCTGATATAGTTCCGGTTCCCGCCGTGAACGAGCGCGCCTTCGATCCGGGCCGAGAGCCCGTTTCCGACTGCCGCCTCAAAATCCGTACTCTCATCAAGGCGGATCTTCTTTGTTTCCGCGTATTCCGTAACGGCTTTTGACAGCGGATGCTCGGATTTCTGTTCAAGAGAAGCCGCGATGCGCAGAAGCTCTTCTTCTGTTACGCCGGATGCAGGCGAAAGATCCGTCAGGCGCGGCGCCCCTTCCGTAATCGTTCCGGTCTTGTCAAGCACCACGATCTGCGTCTTGCCGAGCTGTTCCAGCGATTCGCTTGTCTTGAACAGAATACCGTTCTTTGCGCCGAGGCCGTTTCCGACCATGATTGCAACCGGCGTTGCGAGTCCGAGTGCACAGGGACAGGAAATCACGAGAACCGAGATTGCCCGCTCCAATGCAAAGGCGAGGTCCCGATGTCCGATAATGAGCCAGCCGAGAAGTACCAGCGCCGCAATTCCGATCACTGCCGGTACGAAAACGCCCGAAACCCGGTCCGCAATCCGCGCGATCGGCGCCTTGGTAGCCGCCGCATCCGAGACCATCTGGATAATTTTCTGGAGTGTCGTATCTTCGCCGACCCTCGTTGCCCGGCACTGAAGGTAGCCGGACGTGTTGATGGTCGCGGCACTGACCGTGCTGCCCTCTGTTTTCTCCACTGGAATGGATTCGCCGGTCAGCGCGGATTCATTGACCGCGCTTGTTCCGGAGAGCACCACGCCGTCCACCGGAATCGATTCGCCGGGCCGGACGACAAAGATATCGCCCGCAGCAACCGCATCGATCCCGACCTCCCGCTCTTCGCCGTCCACAAGAAGCACCGCGCTTTTCGGGGCCAGCTTCATGAGACCGCGAAGCGCATTCGTAGTGCGGCCTTTCGACATCGCCTCAAGCATCTTTCCGACCGTGATCAGCGCCGGGATCATCGCCGCAGACTCAAAATAAAGCTGCTTATGATAGACCTCCATGACTTCGGCGCCAGGCGCACCGGCACTCACCATTCCGATCAGCCGGTACAGCACAAAGAGGCTCCAGCCAAACGACACTGAAGAACCGAGCGCTACCAGCGTATCCATGTTCGGAGCGCCGTGAAGAAGCGATTTGAAGCCGCTCGTGAAAAACTTCTGGTTGATGATCATCACCACAAGCGCCAGGATCATCTGGGTCAGACCAAGCGCGATGTGGTTATGCTCAAAATAAGCCGGGAGGGGCCAGTTCCACATGTTGTGCCCCATTGAAATATACATCAACAGGATCAGGAAGCCCACTGAAAGAATAAGGCGCTTCCTGAGGACCGGTGTTTCCCGGTCCCGAAGCGCCTCTTCCTCTGCCGCGAGTCTTGAGCTCCCGGCTGTATTCTTTTCAATGCCTTTTTTCGCGGCACCGTAGCCCGCGTCTTCTACAGCCCGGATAATATCCGAAGCCGAAGCCGTCCCCTCGACGCCCATGGAATTCGTGAGAAGAGAGACCGAGCATTCGGTCACGCCCGGCACTGATCTCACCGCTTTTTCCACGCGCGCCTGGCAGGCCGCGCAGCTCATTCCGCTGACTGTGTACTGTTCCATAAAATGTCCCTTACTGTCTGACAAAATCTTCGGTATTCCATTCCTCCGCATCGGAGCGGACCCGGATCACATTGTTGTCCACGCCCGGATCGAGGTCTGCATAGATGATATAATCCGCAGCACCGACAATCAGGAGCCTGTTTCCGACGATTCGCCATTCACAGTCCACGCCGTTATAAACCCGCTCGTTGTTGACGTTGTTGGGTTCCTGATAGAAACAGCTGTGGTCTTCGCGCATGGTGATTTCGGATGTCTGGTCGCCGATCCAGAAGCCGACCATCTGCCGTTCCAGCGCCGACAGGCCTTCTTCCTCAGTGGTCGTGGTCTCCTCTTCCGTAGTCGTCTCCTCTTCGGTCGTAGTCTCTTCCTCGGTTGTGGTTTCCTCCTCAGTCGTCGTTTCGGGCTCGGTTGTAGTTGTTTCTTCCTCTGTCGTCGTGGTTTCCGGCTCTTCCGTGCTTTCCTCTCCGGACTCCTCCGTCGATCCTTCCAGCATGTCGATCATGCTCTGTGAGGAAGGAAGCTCCTCGGTTTCATCCGTCTCATCCGTTGATCCATCCAACAGATCACTCATGCTGTTGGAAGACGGAAAGGTCTCATCCGGCTCTTCCGTCGTATACTGGGTCGGCTCATTTCGGAACAGGTCCGCAATCTCTTCCCGGAACACGATCCCGAGCACTACACCCGCCAGAAGAAGCACGCCGACCGCCGGCAGGATAATCAGAAGCGCGATCTTTCCGCCGGACTTCTTCTTCGGTTCCGGCTGAGGCGTATTATTCTGCTGCGGCTGTCGGTAAGCCTGCTGACTGTAATTCGGCTGCTGGACATTCTGCTGCGGCGCACTGTACTGCTGCTGATAGGTCTGCTGCGGTACAGTATTGCCGCCGGCCTGGTTATAGCCCTGAGGTGTTGAATTCTGCGGCTGCGGAGGCGGCACAGGCGCACCCGTGCCGCTTCCCGGTGCCTGCATCCGCGGATTCGGTTTTCCGCAGTGCGTACAGAATTTCGCGTTTTCATTCATCTGGTTTCCGCAGCCGGTACAGAACATCGTTTTACCTCCGTACTTTTGTCAATCGAGTCAGCTGATCTGCTGAATAAATGGTCTTGGATAATTCTTTTCTTTCTCACGCGCCGTGAACTGCCCGCGCCGAAAGGCCGTCCCCTGCGACGTCGATTTCGATCACATCTCCCTCGGAGATATTCCCTTCGAGGATGATCCTTGCCGCTGCGGTTTCCACATATTTCTGCAGATATCGTTTCAGCGGCCGAGCGCCGAACTGCGGATCATAGCCGTGATCAATCACATACTGCGCCGCCTGATCTGTCAGCCGGATCGAGATCTCACGATCCTGAAGCCTCCGGTTCACGTCGGCAAGCATCAGCTTCACGATTGCGCTGATATTGTCTTTGGTAAGCGGTTTGAAGAGAATCGTCTCGTCAAGCCGGTTCAGGAACTCCGGACGGAAATGCAGCCGAAGTTCTGCCATCACAAGGTCTTCCGTTTCCTTCCTGATCCCGCCCTGTTCGTCGATACCGGAAAGCAGATACTGCGAACCGATATTCGAAGTCATGATCAGAATCGTATTCTTGAAGTCCACAGTCCGGCCCTGTGAATCGGTGATCCGCCCGTCGTCAAGAACCTGCAGCAGCACGTTGAAGACATCCGGATGTGCCTTCTCCACCTCGTCGAAGAGCACGACGCTGTAGGGTTTGCGGCGCACCGCTTCCGTCAGCTGTCCGCCTTCGTCGTAGCCAACGTATCCGGGAGGCGCTCCGATGAGCCGTGCGACACTGTGCTTCTCCATGTATTCGCTCATGTCGATCCGGACCATGTTGGATTCGTCGTCAAAAAGACTCTGGGCAAGTGCCTTGGCGAGCTCCGTCTTGCCGACGCCCGTCGGGCCCAGGAACAGGAAGGAGCCGATCGGCCGCTTCGGGTCCTTGATCCCGGCTTTCGAGCGCAGGATAGCATCTGACACCTTCTCGACGCCTTCATCCTGGCCGACGACCCGCTTATGCAGTTCGTCCGCAAGATGCAGGGTCTTCTCCCGTTCGGTTTCACTGAGCCGGGACACCGGAATACCGGTCCAGCGGCTGATAATCCGGGCGATTTCTTCCTCAGTCACGGCTTCGTGGACAAGATGCAGGTCTTCTTTGGAAAGCGCCCGCTCCTGCGTCTCCAGTTCCCGCTGCAGTTTCGGCAGTTCACCGTACTGCAGTTCCGCTGCCTTGTTCAGGTCGTAGCGCTGCTTCGCGGCATCGATTTCGCGGTTCAGCTGGTCGATCGATTCACGGAGTTTCTGCAGTTTCTCAATCGAAGCCTTTTCATTGTCCCACTGCGCTTTCTGTGCGCTGAAATTCTCCCGGAGCTCCGCAAGCTCTTTCTGCAGATCCAGAAGCCGCTCCTGCGAAAGCCGGTCGGTTTCCTTTTTCAGCGCCGCTTCCTCGATTTCGAGCTGCATGATTTTCCGCTGAAGAGAGTCGAGTTCCGAAGGCAGCGAGTCCAGTTCCGTCTTTATCAGCGCGCAGGCTTCGTCCACAAGGTCAATCGCCTTGTCCGGCAGGAAACGGTCCGAAATGTAGCGGTTCGACAGGACGGCCGCCGACACCAGTGCGCCGTCGGTAATCTTGACGCCGTGGTAGACTTCGTAACGTTCCTTCAGACCCCTGAGGATCGAAATGGTATCTTCCACCGTCGGTTCGTCTACAAGAACCGGCTGGAATCTCCGCTCCAGCGCGGCGTCTTTTTCAATGTATTTCCGGTACTCATCCAGCGTTGTCGCGCCGATGCAGTGCAGTTCACCGCGGGCCAGCATGGGCTTTAACATGTTGCCGGCATCCATCGCGCCGTCAGTTTTGCCGGCGCCGACAATCAGGTGCAGCTCATCGACAAACATGATGATCCTGCCCTCAGATTTCCGTACCTCTTCAAGTACCGCTTTCAGCCGCTCTTCGAATTCGCCGCGGTATTTCGCACCGGCGACCAGTGCGCCCATATCCAACGAAAACAGTTTCTTTTCTTTCAGGGAATCCGGCACATCACCGCGCACAATTCGCTGTGCAAGGCCTTCGACGACGGCGGTTTTTCCGACGCCGGGCTCACCGATCAGCACCGGATTGTTCTTGGTCTTTCTCGAAAGGATCCGGA
>CADCPV010000282.1 GCA_902803345.1 uncultured Eubacteriales bacterium
CCCGCAGGCGAGTTTCGAAGATGCCCCGCAGGCGGGTATAGCGATACTCTGGCAGGTTAAGGAGGAAATGGAAATGAAAGCACTGAAACGGCTGTATATTTATCAGAAGGAGATGTTCCCGATCATCCCGAGGCTTTTCGTAGGCTTTCTGATTTTTGCGGAGATCCACTTCATCGTCCTTCTGAACCATGGCGTTACGGATTTCTCGATCGGAATCCAGGAGGTGATCTGCGGGTTTACAGTCTTCAGTTTCCTGTTCTGGCTGCGGATTGCGGACGATTTCAAGGACTATGAGCTGGATAAAAGGCTCTTCCCGGAGCGGCCGCTCCCGTCAGGCCGCGTCACGAAAAAGGATCTCGGCATCTTTGTCGGAATCCTGATCGCGGTGACGGTGGTCCTGAATGCGATCTTCATGAACAACTTTATCTTCTGCGTGCTGCTGTATACCTACGGTTCGCTGATGGCAGTTTGGTTTTTCCAGAAGCATAAAATCGCAAAATCCCTGCCTCTTGCGCTCGTAACCCACAATCCGGTGCAGCTTTTCATCAACGTCTACGTCATCTCTTTCACCGTTATCAAATATCAGATCCGGGCATTCGACCTGATCAATGTACTTGCCTGCTTCACCCTGTATTTCCCGGCGCTGATCTGGGAAGTCTCACGAAAAATCCGCGCCCCCAAAGACGAGACCGAATATGTCACCTACTCGAAGCTCTTTGGCTACAAAAAGAGTACGCTTTTCGTGGCGATTGTGACAATTGTGGATATTATTACGAACTTTATTCTGGTATGGAATCTCAATAAGATCTCGGTCGGTGTGCTGTTCCTCCTGGTTTCGTGGATGACCTGGAAATTTATCCAGTTCATGAAGAATCCGGAACGCTTCAAGATCGTCAAAAAAGTCGAGCTCTACACCTATCTGCAGGAATCGACGATGGTGCTGACAATTGTATGTTTCCTGATCTTCGGAAAGATCGGATAAGAATTTCGGACCATGAAAGCGAAAAACCTAAAAAAACTGCAGAAAAACGGCATCTGCGTGCCGGAATTTATCGTCGTGGAATCCGATCGGGAAATCGACCTTTCCTTCTCGGATTCCGCGCTTTTTGCCGTGCGCTCCTCTGCGGAATCGGAGGACGCTCCGGACAGGTCTTTTGCGGGCCAGTTTGAAACCATGCTGAATGTGCCGCGGGAAGAAGTCCCGGAAGCGGTGCGAAAAGTCCTTCAAAGCGCCGGGCAGGAAAATGTCCGCGCCTACCGCGAAACCGTCGGGCAGGAGAAGCCGGAAGCTGCGAAACCCGGGACACCGGGAATCCGTGTGATTATCCAGCGGATGCTCACGCCGGAGCTTTCGGGCGTCGTCTTTACTGCAAATCCTGCGGGTATCCTGAACGAGACTGTCGTCACAGCAGGCGCCGGTCTCGGAGAAGGGATCGTCCGTGACGAGGTGCCGGTCACCACCTGCTATTATAACCGGGACGACGGGCGCTCACTCCTGGTGCAGGATCATGGAGCGCCAAAGCTTCCGGAAGGTCTTGTTGAGGAGCTGTCGAAGCAGGGGCAGCGGATCGAAGAAATCCTCGGCTGCCCGGCGGATGTGGAATTTGCCGTCGAGAACGGCACCCTGTGGATCCTCCAGGCGCGGCCGATTACAACCCTTCCGAAAGCGACCTCCCCGATCGTGCTGGATTCCAGCAACATTGTCGAGAGTTATCCGGGCGTTTCGCTGCCCGTGACGCAGGATTTCGCGAAAGATATCTATTATCATGTCTTCCGAAACTGCCTGCTCCGCCTTTCAAAGGATCCGAAGCTTGTGCAGTCGATGGACGAAAACCTCCGCCATATGGTCGATACTGCAAACGGGCGGATTTACTACCGGATTTCAAGCTGGTATGACATTCTAAAGCTTTTGCCTTTCTCGAAAAAGATCATTGAAATCTGGCAGAATTCCCTCGGCGTGAAAAACCGGCTTGTGGTTTCGGATCAGGTTCGGGCGCGCTTTTGGACGAAATGCCGGATACTGCTTTCGGTCTGCCGCTACCTTCTGACCTGCCCGAAGGATATGCGGGAGCTGAACACCTATTTTTCCGGGCGGATCGGACTGCTTCGGGAAGAAGTGGCGGAAGCGACAGATCTTCCGGCGCTCGGCGCGCTGTA
>CADCPV010000283.1 GCA_902803345.1 uncultured Eubacteriales bacterium
AAGGCACAAAAAAGCACGCCTCTTTCGGCGTGCTCATTTTTTGTCTGGAGCCAATGGGGATCGAACCCATGACCTCTCGCGTGTGAGGCGAACGCTCATCCCGGCTGAGCTATGGCTCCTGAATCTGTTCCGCCGGATAAGTTGTCTGCGGAACAGATGATAGTATAGCATACTTTCCTGTTGTTTGCAAGCCTTAATTCCGGAGACTCTGGACAGGTGCGGGAATGCGGCCGCCGCGGGCGATGAAGTCCGCGGAAGACTCCGGATGTACCGGCATGACCGGCGCAGAACCTAAAAGGCCGCCCAGTTCTATCCGGTCGCCGACCTTCTTTCCCGGAACCGGGAGGAGACGGACAGCGGTCGTTTTGCTGTTGATCATGCCGATCGCCGCCTCATCCGCAATGATGGCAGAGATTGTGGAAGCAGGCGTGTCGCCGGGGATGGCGATCATGTCCAGGCCGACCGAACAGACGCAGGTCATGGCTTCGAGCTTGTCCAAAGTCAGCGTCCCGGTTTCTGCCGCGGCAATCATGCCCTCGTCTTCCGAGACCGGGATGAAAGCGCCTGAAAGACCGCCGACAGAGGAGCTGGCCATCAGGCCGCCTTTCTTCACCGCATCATTCAGAAGTGCGAGCGCAGCAGTTGTTCCGTGGGTTCCGCAGCGCTCGAGGCCCATTTCTTCAAGGATACGCGCGACCGAGTCGCCAACAGCCGGTGTAGGTGCAAGCGACAGGTCCACGATTCCGAATGCCGTATCCAGACGTTTTGAGGCTTCCCGGGCGACAAGCTGTCCCATCCGTGTAACACGGAAAGCGGTCTTTTTGACCGTTTCAGCTACCACATCAAAAGCTTCTTCCTTCACATCCTGAAGGGCGTGATGGACAACACCGGGGCCGCTGACGCCGACATTGATCACTTTTTCCGCTTCTCCCGCACCGTGGAAGGCGCCTGCCATGAAAGGATTGTCCTCGACCGCGTTGCAGAAAACCACAAGTTTGGCGCAGCCGATCCCATCCTGTTCTTTTGTCTTTTCCGCAGTCTCCTTAATCACTTCTCCCATCATCCGGACCGCGTCCATGTTGATACCGGCTTTGGTGGAGCCGACATTGACAGACGAACAGACGATATCCGTTTCCGCCAGTGCTTCCGGGATCGAACGGATCAGTTTCTTATCTGCCTCGGTCATTCCTTTCTGCACAAGGGCGGAAAACCCGCCGATAAAGTTGACGCCGCAGGTTTTGCCGGCGCGGTCCAGCGTCTCTGCAAAACATACATAACTGTCCGTTTCAGACGGTGCGGCCACAAGCGCAATCGGAGTGACAGAGATGCGTTTATTGACAATCGGGATACCGAATTCCGACTCAATCTCCTCTCCGACCCTGACAAGATGTTCGGCATAGCGCGTAATCTTCTCGTAAATCTTTCCGCAGGCCCTCTCCGGATCCGGATCGGCGCAGGAAAGGAGAGAAATGCCCATGGTAATCGTCCGGACGTCAAGATGCTGCCGGTCGATCATCTGGATCGTGGAAAGAATTTCATTCCTGCTGATCATAGGCTTTCCCTCAAATGCGGTGCATGGCTTCGAAGCTGTCTTCCCGCTGGATGCGGATGGAAAGGCTCATTTCCTTCCCCGTCCGGTCCAGAAGTTCCGAAAGCGCCGAAAAGCTGATTTCGCAGAGTGCGGTATCGACCAGCATGATCATGGTGAAATACTCCTGCATAATCGTCTGGCTGATGTCCAGTACATTCACCTGATGCTCTGCCAGAATCCCGGTTACCTGGTGGATAATGCCGACACGGTCTTTGCCGATGACTGTAACAATAGCTCTCATATTCTCGTCCCCTTATTTCTGCGTGATCCCGGAATTTCTGGGAATCAGGGTGTCATAAAGCGTCGCGTTGGTGCGGTTCTGCATATAGCGCGCATCGCCGCCTTTTTTTCGATATTCCAGAATGTCGCCCGGCTGACACTCCAAAGCCTCGCAGATTTTCGCGAGTGTGGAGACCTTCACTGCCTTTGCCTTTCCGGTTTTCAGAATCGACATGTTCGCAAGCGTGATGCCGACCCGCTCCGCGAGCTCCGAAACGCTCATCTTGCGGATTGCAAGCATTACATCAATATTGAATACAATTTCTCCGGCAGTGTCATCTTCCGGCAGAATCATTTCATTCATCTTATCCTGTTCCATCCTGCCCTCCTTAAATTGTAAGATCCGATTCCTGCTGCAGATCCGCGGCCTTCTTCACAAGATGCGACAGCGCCGCACAGGCAACCGATACCGCAGCTCCAAGGAACACCACCATCAGAAGCGCAATCGCGGACGAGGCATGATTCATTCCAAGCAGTATAAAGACCACGTCTCCGACAAAAACAAGTGCACTGTCGACAGCCGCAAGGATCGCGATCCGGCGAAGCAGCACCGAATTCTCCATGCAGAATGAATGGTCCTGTCCGATATTCACAGCTACCTTCCACGCGAAGAATGCCGCGATAAAGCAGGGAATTGCTGTAGCCCACGCGAAAACGAGCCATGGAACAAACCAGGATTGAAACTCCGGAGCGCTTTCAACGATGCCGCGCCCTATAAAGGGGATCAGCAGCCCATAAACAAGAAGTGCAAGCACCACAAGACCGATGATAATGGCTTTCAGCCAGCCAGCAAGATTTTTCTGTGTCATACTGTATTCCTCCCAGTCCCACTCTTCACTCAGATCCGCCGCAAAATGCAGCCATTTTTCACGGGACTCTCCTATTATAGCCGATACGCTATCGTTTGTCAATGCCGATTTATCATTTTACGGTAAATTCAAGTGCAAAACCCATGCTAAATTTATGCTTTACAGGCCGGAAACTTGGTATTATACTTATAAACAGAAATATGGATTGGACGACGGAACATTCCGACCGGAACTTCCGTCTCCGGACTGCTTTATGACAAGGAGGCACTTTATGTCGGAAGAACTTGAGAAAACAGGAACTGAAGTCAGCACAGAATCGGAACTGATCCGCGAGCTTCTGAAGGCGCAGAAAAAACAGCTTCGGACTGACCGGATCCGCACAATCATCGTCATGCTGTTTTTAGCGGGTGTCATCGCGATCGGCATCTTCATCTTCAAGGAATACAAGACCATTGAAGCTACAATTGAGACGATCCAGACGAGCGTTGCATCCATTGATACCAATGAAATCAACAAGGCGGTCATCGAACTCACCGGAGCGGCGAATTCCCTGCAGCAGGTGGATACCGATCAGCTGAACAACTCCGTCGGCGCGCTGGAAGGCGCTGCGAACAATCTTGCGGCAATGGACATCGAAGAGCTCAATAAAACCGTTACCGCACTCGAGGGCGCCGCGAAAAACCTTTCAGAAATGGACATTGACCAGCTGAATGATCTCGTGGAATCGCTGAACAAAGTCGCGCAGTCCCTGGAAAAAGCAGCTGACAACATAAAGAACCTCTTCAGCTTCGGCAGAGATTAATCGGTCAGGAAAGATACCATGACGGAATACAGCATTCTCTCGCTGGATCCCTATATCCGGATTAAGAACGGGGACCGGTATGCGTTCGGCGGGAACCAGATGTGGTTTGAAAAAAGGGGCAGCTTCTACGACCGCACCCGGCATCACGGGGGCTGCGGTCTCGTGGCTGTCTGTGATTTCATGCTCTGGTACTGCCTCAAAAACCGTCTGATTCCTAAGAATTTCCCGCCGTCTTTTCTGAACGGCAACGATTTCGTGCTGGAAAAGGATGAGTATCTGGAATTCATGCGCTATATCAGCCTGCACGGGTATCCGGTTATGCCGAAATACGGTTCCTTTTCCTTCGAGATGTCTGCTTTTGTCAATCATTTCCTGGCATCTGTCGGAAGTACAGAACGTATCAAATTTCTCTGGCAGAACAACCCGAAAAAAAGACTCCAGCTCGCCGAAGAATCCATTCAGCGCGGCTATCCCTGCCTGTTCATTATCGGACCGCGTGTTCTCTCCCCCGGCAAAAAAGGCGTGAATTTCTACCGCATGAGCCCGGACGGGAAGCTCCATCTGACACACAGGAATGTGGCCGGCCACTTTGTTATGCTGACCGGCATCTGCCGTTATAAAGACATCAAAAAACCGGTGCTCTTCGAAATATCCTCCTGGGGGGAGAAGCTGTATATCAGCTCCGAAGAGTATACCGAATACATCCGGCGCTGTTCCATGCCCGCTGTCTGTGGGATGTTCACACTGAAGGAAAAATAAAAAATTGAGGCGGGCCGTTCGGCCCGCCTCTCTTATTCTGTCCGAAGTGCTGTAACCGGGTCGGAGCGCGAAGCCTTTTTCGCCGGAATCAGTCCCCCGATCAGGGTCAGAACTGTGCTCAGTGCAACAAGCAAACCCGCGGAAATCAGGGGAAGTACAGCCCGGATATTCTGTCCGGTCAGTTTCTGCAGGATGATATTTGCAGGAATCAGAAGAAGCTCCGTGATCACAACACCTAAAAGCCCCGCCAGCACGCCGATAATCACGGTTTCCGCATTGAAGACCTCGGAAATGTTATGCTTGGAAGCACCGATCGCACGGAGGATACCGATCTCCTTCTTGCGCTCAAGCACGCTGATATAGGTGATAACACCGATCATGATGGAACTCACGACAAGGGAGATCGCGACAAAGGCAATCAGGACATAGCTGATCGCATCCACGATGTTTGTGACCGTACTCATCATCGTGCCGACTAAATCCGTATAGGTAATGGTCTTCTCGTCCTCTCCCTTCGCCTCCATATCTGCGTTATACTTCGCAAGGATCTCCTTGATCGCAGTCTTGCATTCAAAATCGATCGGATAAATACTGATTGAATTCGGCTCTTCCCGTGAAATATAGCCGAATTTCTGCAGGTTCCCGCTGTAGCTCGAAGCCTCCGAACTCATCAGGGAGCTCAGCAGTCCTTTCAGTTCCTCGTCGCTGAAATTCATACTGATGGCACTGCTGAATGCATCCGCGTCAAACTGAATCGAATCGCCCATCTGCTGCATCACTTCTTCCAGCATTTTCGGCATTTCTTCGGCCATCTTCTCGCTGACTTTCGTCATCGCGTTCGTCATCATATCGCTGACCTGCGTCGTCATGGAACCCACGAAGCCGCCGATCATCTGAGCAATCGCCGTCTGAAGCCCGGAGGTATCAATCGCCTGTCCTGCCGCAGACCTGATAATGGCAGATGCCTGGTCTGTTTCCAGGAAGCTCCGGAAAGACTCTTCCATTTTCGACAGTCTCGGCGCGCTGTTTTCCTCCGCCCAGCTTTCATAACCTGTGAGAAGCGTCTCCCGAAGCGCTTCCATGTTTTCTTCCGATACCGTTGTTTCCGCAGCCTTCTGAAGCAGGCCTTCCACCGCTTCCCGGATCACTGCCGTTCCCTCCTCGGACTGCAGATACTGCGTGATATAGTCTTCTGCCTGCTCCGGATCAGTCAGCTCGTTTTCGAACAGGAATTCCTGGTAGCTCAGAAGGATCTTTCCCGCGAAGGCCTGAAGCTCTTCCTCCGTGATCGCCTGCTCCGCGAATTCCTGCACCATCTGCGTAATATTCTCCGTGATCGCTTCATTCGCTTCTTCGGTTTCGAGATACTGCGAATAGGAATCCGGCAGCTGGGACCAGCTGGTTTCAGGATCCGTTTCACTGTATGCCTCATAGGCAGTCAGCAGCTCCGAAAACAGGTTTTCCATGCTCTCAGCGGAAATATTGACCTGTACGCCGGAAAGCAGCGATCCGATATCCACATCCGGAATGGAAAGCTCGAAGTCCGAATCTGTCATCAGGTCTGAAAAATCCATCCCGGAAAACAGGTCCTCGAAATCCAGGTCCAGATCATCCATGTCAAAACTGAAAGCTTCCTTAAAAGCATCTTCATCCACCGAAAACAGGGAAGACATGTCCAGTCCGCGCTGGTCGGTATCGCCGAAAGCCTTCCCGGTGATGACGTCTGTTTCCGGATCCCGGAACTGTGCCCGCACCACCTCGCTTTCATATGCATAATCCATGCAGTGATAGGTCAGGGAGGCCGGGTAATTGATCCCGTACTGCAGCATGGTTACGGTCGCATCTTCCCGGGGCTGTACGACGCCGACAATCGTAAGGTCTTCGCCCGCATCGATCAGTTTCTTCATAAAGGTACGGTCTTCCCGCTTATCGGTATAGACCTTGTACTCGCTGTCATAGCTGTAGCAGTCGCAGGCATTGATCAGCTTGAAGCCGATCCCGATGAAATCTTCATAGGAAAATTCTTTCGAGGATTCGCGGATGCTTACATTTTTCCCTGCAAGGAAATCGGAGATCATGGCTTCAAGTTCCGCTGTGTCCTTCATATTGAGGTCATAAAGCGTGATGTCGGTAATCGACCCGCCGCCGCTTAATACCAGGACACACTCCTGATAATTCTCAGGCCAGCGTCCTGCCTTTACCTCATACTGTGAAAGATACAGATCTTCAGTCTCGGGCATTGCGTGAAACACGTCCGTCGAGCTCATCGAACTGAACATGGACGCAATTCCGCCTGTCGAATAGGAATAGCCCATGGAGGACATCAGCGTGTCCGGATTGACCTGTCGGTACCCGTCATCCTTCTCTATATAAATCAGCGGTGTGATTCCATAGCTGTACTCCACGGCGTTTGAATAGTCCATCACATGGCTCTCGCTGCTGTCGAGGAAGGTCTTCAGAGAAACAAGGTCGTTTGTGGTCAGGGTTGAAAACAGTGTCGAGACAATCTGCATTTCGCGGACTTCCCGGACCTTCTCTTCTTCCGGTTCTTCCTTCTTTTCACTGTCCTCGTCCCGCTCCAGAAGACTTGACATGTCAAAACTGAAGCTTGTGATTGACAGCGGGTATTCCTTCAGTGCCTCTTCTTCCTGGTTCTTGATATACAGATCGACACCGTTTGAAAGCGCCATGATCAGCGCGATTCCGATGATGCCGATGGAACCTGCAAAGGCGATCAGAATGGTTCTCGTGAACTTGCTCCGAAGGTTATTGAAGCTCAGAAGAAGCGCGGTGAAAAAAGTCATCCGCGCACGCCCGAGATTGCGGTGGACCGCTTCATCGGGCTCCGCTTCCGGGATAAACGGATCGCTGTCGTCGGTGATCTGCCCGTCCCGAAGCCGGACAATCCGCGTCGCATACTGCTCCGCAAGATCCGGGTTATGCGTCACCATGACAACGAGCCGGTCCTGCGCAACTTCCTTCAGAAGATCCATGACCTGAAGGCTTGTATCGCTGTCCAAAGCACCGGTCGGTTCGTCCGCCAAAAGGATGTCCGGATCGTTTACAAGCGCACGGGCAATCGCGACGCGCTGCATCTGCCCGCCGGAAAGCTGGTTCGGCTTTTTGTGCATGTGCTCCTCAAGACCGACCTTGATCAGGGCTTCCTTTGCGCGTTCTTTCCGTTCTGCGCCTGAAATTCCGCTGATTGTGAGCGCCAGTTCAACATTGGAAAGAACCGTCTGATGCGGAATCAGGTTGTAGCTCTGGAACACAAAACCGATTGTGTGGTTGCGGTAGGAATCCCAGTCCCTGTCGCGATACTTTTTCGTGGAGACATTGTTGATAATCAGGTCACCGGAATCATAACGGTCCAGTCCGCCGATGATATTCAGGAGTGTGGTTTTGCCGGAACCGGAAGGGCCGAGAACCGCGACAAATTCATTGTCACGGAAGGCCAGAGAAACATGGTCCAGCGCACGCTGAACCAGTGACCCCGTCCGGTATTCCTTGCTGATGTCCACAACCTGAAGCATTTAAAAAACGATACCTCTCTCCAGCACCCGCACAAACTCCTCAAGTCCCGCGCGGTCTTCTTCCGTAAAGCGTGCTTCCTCCGGACTGTCCAGATCCAGTACGCCGAGAACCGCTCCGCTTTCGTCCCGGATCGGCACAACAATCTCCGAGAGGCTCGCCGAATCACAGGCGATATGCCCCGGGAAATCGTGCACGTTTTTCAC
>CADCPV010000284.1 GCA_902803345.1 uncultured Eubacteriales bacterium
ATCCGGATGAAGTACTGGGCGAGGATTCTTCTCAGCACGCTGATCGGGATCCTGTACGCAGTCAGCGACGAATTTCACCAGAGCTTCGTCGACGGAAGGGCGATGCAGGGCTTTGACATCCTGATCGATTCGGGCGGCGCCTTCATCGGCGCACTGATATTTACGGGCATTTCAGCAATGATCATCGTGGGTTTTGTATTAAAACAGCGAAATACTGGATACAAATCCGAATGATCCTTGCTGTGCGGAACTTATAAAACAATATTACAAATGGAGGACAAAACTATGGCAAAATTTGTATGCGGCGTTTGCGGTTATGTTTATGAAGGCGATGCACTTCCGGATGGGTACAGATGCCCCGTCTGCAATGCACCGGCCTCGAAATTCATCAAGCAGGAAGAAGAGATGACCTGGGCAGCTGAGCACATCGTCGGCATTGCTTCCGATGTTCCGGAAGACATCAAGGAAGACCTGCGCTCGAACTTCAACGGCGAATGCTCCGAAGTCGGCATGTACCTTGCAATGAGCCGTGTAGCGTATCGCGAAGGCTATCCGGAAATCGGCGAATACTGGAAGACGGCGGCCTTTGAAGAGGCAGAACATGCGGCGAAGTTTGCAGAACTTCTCGGCGAAGTCGTATCTGATTCCACCAAGGAAAACCTGAAGGTCCGTGTGGAAGCGGAGAACGGCGCAACCCTCGGCAAGACCCTTCTTGCGAAGCGCGCAAAGGAACTCGGCCTCGATGCGATCCACGACACCGTGCATGAAATGGCTCGCGACGAGGCGCGGCATGGAAAAGCCTTTAAGGGGCTTCTCGAGCGCTATTTCGGATGATAGGAAAACCTTGTAAATACTACATCTTTGAAGGAGCGAGGGAGACCTTGCTCCTTCTTTTTGGCCTGTTTTTTGGCGGACTTTCTTTCGGAAGTTCTTGATTTTAACCGTGCTTTCGGTTATACTGATTTTATCTATGATTATCCCGCTCCTGTGGAGGATTGCTGAAATGATAAATGAGAAAACGAAAGTCCGGCGCATACTGTTTATCCCCGTGCTGCTGCTTCTGATCGCGGCACTTTCGGCAGTTGTTTTTGCTGACGATGAAAAGCCCTGGAGTAAACAGACTGCTGAAGGAAAGCCCGCCAGCAGCTGGATGTCCGGAATTGCGGACGGTACGGAACTTTCGGCTCTGAACATTCCCGGAACAAAGAATTCGGGGATGGCAAAAGTTTTAGGCCCATATCAGAACGGCACAGCGGTTTCGGAAACGGTGAGTTATGAGCCGGCACAGAAAAAGGACGAAAAGAGTAAAGAGAGTATTATTTCCAATCAGCTTTCCATTGGCGTCCGGATCCTGGAGATCGGACTGACTTCCGAGGGCGACGCTGTCTGGGATCCGGACGGAGATCACCAATACACAGGAAAAGCGCTCTATGTCTGTGACAGCACAGAATCAGGCGATTCCACTTATCTGTTTTATGCTTTGAATGAAGGGGATGCCATCAGCGTTTTGACATTTGATCAGGTGGTTGATGCTGTCAAGTCTTTCCTTGAGAGTAATACAGACGAAACGGTAATCCTGCTGCTTCGCCCCGAAGCCTCGACACAGGACGCGGCAGTGAAGGAAGAGACCGTGAGGCGGCTGAATGCATATTTAGAGGATTTGTCAACTAGAGCGAATGATACTACTGAAATGAAAATCCTCTATACGGAAAACGGCATGACCCAGTACACGAAACTTCCCGTGATGAAGCCTGACACGGGATCTGACTGCCGCGGCCGGATCGTGATCCTGTCCCAGTTTGCAGACGCAGATGGCAAAAACGCACTTGACTACGGCATGCTCTGTGATCCTGAAAAAGACGGACTGTTTTCCGATCCGGAATCAGGATGGACCCTTTCGAAAAATCTCTCTGCTGCGGATGCCAAAACAATCTGGCTGTCTAATTTTGCGGAAATCTATGAAGTGAAATTTGTAACCGGTAACGGTTCAAAAGTGGATTCACAGACAGTAGAAGTGGGGAAAACGGCTGCGAAACCGGAAGATCCGACTCTCAGCAACTACAGTTTCGACGGATGGTTTACGGACGAAGGATGCGAAACCCCATACGATTTCAGCACACCGGTTACGGGCAAGCTGACGCTTTATGCGAAGTGGGTCAAAAATGTGGTTGTGCATTTCTATCTGAACTACAGTTCCAACCAGTTCTATAAGCAGGTAAAGCCCGGCGATCCTGTGGAAAAGCCGGAAACACCGGTACGCGACGGCTATACTTTTGAGGGTTGGTATATAGACGAAAAATGCCAGACCGTATACGATTTCAGTAAACCTGTAACGTCAGAGCTCAGTCTGTACGCCGCCTGGACCTGTACGGTGACCTTTGAATCCAACGGCGGGTCCGAAGTGCCTTCGCAGGAAGTCCGGACAGACAGAACCGCGACGGAGCCTTCAGCGCCCAGAAAAGAAGGCCTGACATTCGCAGGCTGGTACACGAATTCTTCGCTGACACAGCCGTACGGCTTTACGACGAAGGTGACCAAGGCATTGACGCTTTATGCCAAGTGGACCGCGCTCGTGACCTTTGGATCGAACGGCGGTACCGGCACGATGAAACCGGTGACCGTGAATGAGGGGCAGC
>CADCPV010000285.1 GCA_902803345.1 uncultured Eubacteriales bacterium
CCCCGCATCCAGGTGTCAACGGCAGGGATGAGAGTCTTACCGGTCTCAGTCAGGATGTCGTCATGCATCCCGGATGTGAGATCGAACTGCATGTGCCGGTCGGGATCGGCAGCTTTTGAAGCCCAGTCCGGAAGGCCTTCTCCGTTCGGATCACCGTTTTTCACGAAATTGACCCAGTACTGATGCATCAGAACCGAGAGAGCGAAATCTTCATCGGTGTAGGGAAGAGGCGAACCGAAATCCGGCGGCGCACTGAGAGTCCCGAAGGTGTAGGGGATTTCGCCGCCGTGGAAGGCGCCCATCGGCCCGAGACGGCGTGCAAATACATACTGCCAGGTCGGAAGATGATATTCTGAGACACGGATTTTTGCCCAGGAAAGATGGCGCGCATACCAGTAATCCACTGCAAGCGCTGTCGCCTGGGCATTGATGTCTCCTTTTTCGGCGTAGAAGTCTGTCGGAAGTCCGAGGCGCGTGAGGACCTGCGGCACATATTCTTCGGCGCGCCAGCGGCTGCCCTCATCGAGGTTTGTGCCGATGATGACCGGGATCTGCATGCACTGGTTCCGGAGTGTCAGTTCCCCCTGAGGACCCGGCAGCAGGCCGCCGTCAATCACACAGGCGCAGAGCTTTCCGACGCGTTTCATCATCGGATCGCCGTCCCGGTACAGTTCCTCAACCGGAATCCTGCGGAACTCGTCGAGCGTGCTGCAGCCGAAACTTTCCGCAAGCTGTACACCCCAGCTTTCCGCATCCGAAAGCGGTACGTCGCGCTCCGGCTGGAAGATATCTCCGCTGTGGCAGATCACGCGATGGAAAAGTCCTTTGGCCGAAGGCGCATTCATCAGCGTGCAGCAGGAGCCGGATCCGGCGCTTTGGCCGCTGATGGTGACGCGCTGCGGATCTCCGCCAAAGGCTTCGATATTCTCCTGAATCCACTGAAGCGCTGCGATCTGGTCGCGGTGCCCGAAGTTCCCGGAGAAGCCCTTCGGATCTTCTGCCTTCATATCCGGATGGCACATAAAACCAAGCACGCCGACCCGGTAGGTCACCGTCACGGCTACAACACCGTCCCGTGCATAGGCAGTTCCGTCAAGCTGCGGGCTGTCCGCATAACCGCCCTGAAGCGCGCCGCCGTAAAACCAGACATGGACGGCGTGTTTTTCTTCTGCCTTTCCGTCTGCAAAATCTGAAGGCGCGCAGATGTTCAGGTACAGACAGTCCTCGGACATCGGGTGTTCGGAGAGGGGAGTTTTGGGAGGCAGCAGCTGCATGGCCATCGGACCGGGCTTTGTGCAGTCCAGGACTCCGTCAAAATCTTTCAAAGGCTGAGGACTTTTCCACCGAAGTTCCCCGATCGGCGGCGCCGCGAACGGAACACCGAGAAAGCGGACAACTCCTTCTTCCCTGATTCCGCGAAGCGGTCCCTGTTTTACTTTCAAAATCAGCTCTTCCATACCATTTTCCTTTCTTCAGCAGCTTACAGAATTGAGCCGCGGGACAGATCCCCGCGGCTCAACAGCATTTATCAGTGGATATTCTCTTTCAGCCAGGCACAGTCCTCGGCGAGACACTTGTCGTGCTCGTCGTAGAAGCCTTCACGCTCCACGATCCAGAATGCTTCGAAATCCTGCTCGTCGAGCGCATCCTTGATTTCCTGCCAGTTGATGTTGGATTCCTCCGCACCCATGCGGCACTGGGGGTCAAAACGTTTTTCACGTTCCGGGTCCGCAAAGCGCTTTTTGATCTCCTCAAGGGCTTTCAGGCGCTCTTCAACCGGGAGTTCCTTCAGTCCGGCAAAGGGGCTGCGGCCGCCGCCTGTGTTTTCCGCGTGCCTTGAACGGGGCTTCGGCCCGGGGCCGGCAACCCGGCAGTTTTCCTTGACATGGATCGCGATGAAACGGTTTTTGTAGCGGCGGATGAAAGAGGGCGGCCAGGTGCCCGCATTCATGGCCCAGCCGCAGTCGAGCTGGAAGAAGCACTTCGAGCTGTTCTCGATCACGGTCTCAAGGATCGGTTTGCCCTGATCCACATAGAATTCCTGGCTGTGGTTGTGATAGCCGATTTTGATGCCGTATGGCGCGGCCATTTCAGCCATCTCGTCAAGCTGATGCGCAAGCTCGATCGCTTCTTCAGTGCTGTTGAAAGGAGAGCCTGCCCAGATAACGGCTTCGGCGCCGAGCGCAGCCATTTTCTTCACGACTTCTTCTGTCGGCTCCGCATGAATCGAGCTCACGGTCAGCCCGGTTTCTTCGAGCCACTTTTTGATATCGTCCGTCTCATACTCCAGATCCGACGGCAGAAGCTCCACAAAATCATATCCGAGCGTTTTCGCCTTCTGAAGCTTTTCAAGAAGTGACGGTCCGAGTCCGAGATAGCTCTCGATCCCGCCGAAAGAATAGGTTCCGATTCCGATTTTCATTCTTTTTTGTCCTCCATTTTCGAAGTTTTGACCGAACG
>CADCPV010000286.1 GCA_902803345.1 uncultured Eubacteriales bacterium
GTTGGCTTTCTTGTAGCATTCCGAATCCGTCATGCCCCGTTCGTCGATTTTCCGAAGCAGCATCTCGGTGAAGCTTTCATCGAGGGAGTTTAAGCGGCGCTGAAGCTCCGAAGAACTCATCGGCGCGCCAGCCATCGACTGCGCCATGGCGCCTAATGCCTGTACGGGAGCAGCCGGCATCGGAGGTTCCGGCTGCGGTGCTTCGTACGCTTCGATCGCATCGGCGCATTCCTCGTCGCAAAAAGCCTCCGATGCCGCATCCGGATACGCCTCCCGCCGCGCCTTTCCGGCGGCTTTTTCTTTTCGCAGTGCCGAAAACAGCTTCCGACGCCTGGATTCGACCCGGTTCTCATTGTAATGGGCCTCGGCGTAGCTGTCGTCAATCTGTTCGCGGAGCTCCCCGAGAAGCTTTTTACTGAGCATCGTGACCTTCGGGTCAAAAAGCACCAGCGTGACGTCCATGTCCGTGTCATCAGTAAAAAGAAAGGCTCGGATTTCGTCAATCGCGACGGCGATGGCCTGATCCACGGGATAGCCATAGACACCGGCTGAGATCAGCGGGAACGCGACACTCAAAAGATTGTTTTCACGTGCTAAATTCAGGGAATTCCGGTAGCAGGAGCGGAGAAGCTGCTCTTCTCCATGCTTTCCGTCCCGGTAGATCGGGCCGACCGTGTGAATGACGTGCTTCGCCGGAAGATGGTAGCCCTTCGTGATCTTGGCCTCGCCGGTTTCGCAGCCGCCGAGTGTACGGCATTCTGCTAAAAGCTCCGGCCCCGCGGCACGATGAATCGCGCCGTCCACACCGCCTCCCCCAAGAAGCGAGTTGTTGGCGGCGTTTACGATGGCATCAACAGAAAGCCTTGTAATATCGTCCCGGATAAAGTTTAAAGGCATTCTTCACCTCCGTCATCATTGAGTAGTTTGTACAGCTCCTCCGGTGTTTCAACGATGATGTCTGCACCGGATTCCTGAAGTTCCTCCCGGTCGCCGTAGCCCCAGAGGACGCCGATCGCGGTCACTTCGGCGCCTTTTGCACCGACCATGTCATTGTCCCGGTCGCCGATCATCGCACAGGAAGATTTGTCGGTAATCCCGAGCTGCTGCAGGGCATAATTGATCGCGTCGCTTTTTTTGATATTGACGGTTTCCGTGAGATCCGGCCCTGCGACAAAATCGAAATACGGGAGTACACCGAAATGGCGAAGCACTTCTTCCGCCATCGGCTGCGGCTTTCCGGTCGCGACGATCAGGGTTTTGCCGTCCGCCTTGAGTTTCTGCAGGAGTTCTTCGACACCCGGGATCAGTTCGGCTTCATAGATGCCTTTATCGAGATAATATTCACGGTAGTCATGGAGCGCCTGATCGAAACCGGGCCCGGTGATCCCGTAGTATTTCTCAAAAGACACCCGCAGCGGCGGACCGATGAAAACATAAAGTTTTTCGCGTTCCGGCGGCTCGATGCCCTGTTTCCTCAGCGCAAATTTGACACCTTCGGTGATGCCGATCCCGGGATCGGTGATCGTTCCGTCGAGGTCAAAAAGAATTGTATGGTACATGGATTTCCCTTTCCTGTTATCGGATAGTTACTGCAGCAGAATCTGAATGAGATCCGTCATCAGCGCGTCCCGCTTTACACTGTAAACATAATGCATGGTCTTTCCGAGAGGTGCTTTTTCATATTTCCCGTCATAGCCCGGAAGGCAGGCCGGCAGGATTGTTTCACTCATGTAGCGGTCGTTGTCATTTAAGAGGTATGCGACAGCCGTCACGTCCCAGATCACGCGCGTCCAGGGTGTTCCGGCGGCGTAGGAATCCGCTTCTTCGATCACATTTTTTGCAAGATAATCTGCGAGCGGGTTTTTCCCCACAAGCCAGTACAGAAGTTCCGGCTTCGAGATCCGGAACTCACTCACGACACCCTGGCATGGAAGCTGGGTAAAGTCCGCATTCCGGATGACAATCCGGGCGGCTGCGATATCCTGGAACATGTTGAATTCTTTCGTGTCCGGCATCTGCCGTGCGTGTCCGCCAAGCCAGATGACACGGATCTTTTCGGCAATTTCCGGATTCAGAAGAAGTGCCGAAGCGACATTTGTAATCGCACCGATTGCGACAACCGCGAGCGGGTTTTCTTTTGTGTACAGCATCGCGCGGGACGCGAGGTCCTTTGCCGCATCCGATATCACCGGGCTTTCTTCATCCGGAAGATAGCGGTCCGATCCGCGGAAAACGGAGGGGGCGATATCTTCCCGCTGAAGAAGCCGCAGCAGCTTCAGGATTTCCTGATAGCTTTTCTCCATGCCGTCCGCCGGACCGGTGGATTTCTGGTTGAAGAAGGGCGCGGCATAGATCGCTTTTGTATTCAGGCGGTCCGCAGATTTCAGAAGAAGTGAAATCGCGAACTGATCATCAATTTCGTTATAGGCGTCGGTGTCTAAAACAACGTCGATGGGGCAGTTTCTGTGATCAGTCATACAGTTGATGTCCTTTCTTTGATCAGTCGGAATAACGGAATTCGGAACTTCTCAGCGGATGCGTCTCCCGAAGATCTCACACACCAGCACTTTTGTTCCGTCCTCTTCATAGCGGAGGTTCTCCCAGTGAAAGCTGTCTTTTGTGATGTCCGAGAAGACCCAGTAGGATGCTTCTTCATCCAGCACCTTACCCATAAGCCGGCCGCCCTCTTTTCTGAAGCACAGTCTTTTCATGACGTGATCGCAGGTATAAACAACGTCATAACAGTGTTCCGACCGGTTAAACATGCGAAGCGAAGTTCCGTACTCGCCGTCTGGCTGCGGATCCGTCTCCATCGTGCTTCTGGAAGGAAAAATGAAAATGTCCTGGACGCCGGCGCCCTGAAGGATCCGCCGGAAAATCCATTCTCCCTTTACGATCCGCTCCTTTCCGTCTGCAGTTTCGTCAAAATAGTCGCAGTCCCAGTCTCCTAAAAGCGGCGCGAACCAGTCATTTTCATCGGGAATCTTATCCGTTTTTTCGCTTAAGAGCGCATCGATAAAAGTATCCATGAAATCACCTCTCCTTTGCATCATACGATACCAAAAAACCAGCAGGAAGTCAATGTTCCGGAGAATTCCTGTTGACGAATGTTTCCGCTGAATGTAAGATAAAGCTATCCGCAGTCGGAGACGGCAAGACACAGAACGGAGGTCCGGTTTTTGAAAATCTTTGAACTGAAATATTCCGTATCGAATCATTACCTGATTGAGGGAGAATCCGGCCGGATTCTTTTTGATACCGGCTGGGCGGGAACCTTGCCGGACTTCTGCCGGGTGATGGGAGAGCTGCAGATTCCGGTTCAGTCTGTTGACTATGTCCTGATTTCGCATTTCCATCCGGACCACTGTGGAATCGCGCAGGAAATCGCGGATCTTGGACCCCGGATCGCGGTCATGGATGTTCAGGAAGCATATATCCATGCTGCAGATGCGGTTTTTGAAAAGGAGCCGCAGCTTCATTTTCGGCCGATCGATGATGAAAAAGTTCGGGTAGTGCCGCTTCAAAAAAGCCGCGAATTCCTTCAGGAACGGGGTATCCAGGGGGAGATCCTGTCCACGCCCGGACATTCAGATGACAGCATTTCCCTGTGTCTCGATTCCGGGGAGATCCTGGTCGGTGACCTGAACCCGCTGTATGAACTCCCGCTTCACCGGGGAACCAAAATCGTCGAAAGCTGGGAGAAACTGCTCTCACTGCATCCGAAAACCGTGTATTACGGGCATGCGAAGAAGGCGGAACTCGCGGATCCGGAAGCGCCTTCGGATCATGAAATGCGGTCGGGCCTTGCGGCATTCGGGAAGAAAACCAACCGGTATCAGCTGGTCGAAAAGATTATGAAAGGCATCGACCGGCACTGGAGTTTTGAAAAGATTCAGAAGAAAACCGGGGCGGATCCGGGCTTTATTGAGGATGTTTCAAGGATGTACCTGACGCACCAAAATGTCGGAGTTCAGGGAATCCTGGACAGAATAGAAATCAAGGGGAAATAAACGTTTTCCCGAAAA
>CADCPV010000287.1 GCA_902803345.1 uncultured Eubacteriales bacterium
GTGAAGCAAGGCCGATCCTGATCGCATCAAACGAAAGCGGTACATAGGTTTCATTCATATTTTCTGCCATTCCTGCTTCTCCTTTTCCTTAATCGTTGTAGTCGTCGTATTCACCGGAGGGTTCGTCCTGCACTTCCTGCAGTTCTCCGTCACGGAACTCCTGCTCCTGGTAGCCGTAGTTCCGAAGCTCCTCACGGTTGTAATGACGGCCGCTGTCTTCATTCAGTACGGAATTGAAATCCGTGCTGCCGTATTCGACATCCTCGGCAATCTCGACCTCGGTGTTGTCGTCGCGAAGGACGCGCACATCGAGCGCCAGAGACTGCAGTTCCTTGATCAGCACCTTGAAGGATTCCGGTACGCCGGCCTTCGGGATGTTGTCGCCCTTGATGATGGCTTCGTAGGTCTTGACACGGCCGACGACATCGTCAGACTTGACGGTCAGGATCTCCTGCAGCGTGTAGGATGCGCCGTATGCCTCAAGAGCCCAGACTTCCATCTCACCGAAACGCTGTCCGCCGAACTGCGCCTTGCCGCCCAGAGGCTGCTGCGTTACGAGCGAGTAGGGGCCTGTCGAACGCGCATGGATCTTGTCGTCAACCAGGTGGTGCAGCTTCAGGTAGTGCATGTGTCCGATCGTGACCGGAGCGTCGAAGAATTCGCCTGTCCGGCCGTCGCGGAGCTGTACCTTGCCGTCTCTTCTGATCGGGACACCCTTCCAGAGTTCCCGGTGCTCAAGATTCGACCCGAGGTAGTTCATGACTTCCTTCGGAAGCACTTCTTTGTATTTCTTCTTGAAATCATCAAAATCGCTGTTAACGTAATCGTTTGCAACTTCCAGCATATCCTGGATGTCGCGCTCGGTTGCGCCGTCGAAGACCGGTGTTGCGATGTCGAAGCCCAGTGCCTTCGCCGCAAGCGAAAGGTGGATCTCCAGCACCTGGCCGATATTCATACGGGACGGAACGCCCAGCGGATTCAGCACGATGTCGAGAGGACGGCCGTTCGGAAGGAAAGGCATATCCTCAACCGGAAGCACGCGGGACACAACGCCCTTATTGCCGTGACGGCCTGCCATCTTGTCGCCGACAGAGATCTTTCTCTTCTGCGCGATGTAGATGCGGACGCTCTTTGAAACGCCGGGCGCCAGCTCTTCATTGTTCTCACGTGTGAACACCTTCGCATCCACGACGATTCCGTAAGCGCCGTGCGGCACCTTCAGGGAGGTGTCACGGACTTCTCTCGCCTTCTCACCGAAAATCGCACGAAGAAGCCGCTCCTCCGCGTTCAGCTCAGTCTCGCCCTTGGGGGTAACTTTGCCGACCAGGATGTCGCCCGCACGGACTTCCGCACCGATGCGGATGATGCCGTTCTCATCGAGATCCTTCAGGGCATCGTCGCCGACACCGGGAACGTCTCTCGTGATTTCTTCCGGCCCGAGCTTTGTATCACGCGCTTCGATTTCATATTCCTCGATGTGGATCGAGGTGTAAACATCTTCCTGCACGAGGCGCTCCGAAAGGAGTACCGCGTCCTCGAAGTTATAGCCTTCCCAGTTCATGAATCCGATCAGCGGGTTCTTGCCGAGTGCAATTTCACCGTTGTGTGTCGAGGGACCGTCCGCAATGACCTGGCCTTTTTCCACACGCTCGCCCTTGACGACGATCGGCTTCTGGTTGTAGCTGTTGGACTGGTTCGAGCGGGAGAACTTCGTCAGCCGGTATACATCCCGGTTGCCGTCATCCTTCCGGATAATGATCTCGTCGGAAGCGGAACGCTCGACGATACCCGATTCACGCGCAACCTGGCAGACGCCCGAGTCGATCGCGACCTTGTCTGCAAGACCGGTATCCACAACAGGGGCTTCCGTCAGCATCAGCGGAACTGCCTGACGCTGCATGTTCGAACCCATCAGGGCGCGGTTCGCGTCGTCGTTCTCCAGGAAGGGAATCATGGAGGTTGCGATCGAGAAGACCATCTTCGGCGAGACGTCCATCATGTCGATCGAAGTGCGGTCGTATTCGGAAGTCTCTTCGCGGAAACGTCCGGATACCATTTCCTTCATGAAATGCCCCTGCTCATCCAGCGGCTCATTCGCCTGTGCAACGACGTAATCGTCCTCTTCGTCCGCGGTCAGGTACACAACATCGTTTGTAACGACCGGATTCTTGGGATCCGACTTGTCTACAAGGCGGTAGGGCGCTTCGATGAAGCCGTCTTTGTTGACCCGCGCATAGCTTGCGAGGGAGGTGATCAGACCGATGTTCGGACCTTCAGGGGTCTCAATCGGGCACATCCGGCCGTAATGCGTATAGTGAACGTCTCGCACTTCGAATCCGGCGCGTTCTCTTGAGAGACCGCCGGGACCCAGAGCGGAAAGTCTCCGCTTGTGCGTCACTTCGGACAGCGGGTTGTTCTGGTCCATGAACTGCGACAGCTGGGAGGATCCGAAGAATTCTTTTACGGCAGCCGTTACGGGCTTGATGTTGATCAGGCTCTGCGGCGTCACGCCTTCCATGTCCTGCGTCGCCATGCGCTCGCGGACAACACGCTCCATACGGGACATGCCGATCCGGTACTGGTTCTGCAGAAGCTCGCCGACCGCACGGATCCGGCGGTTTCCGAGGTGATCGATGTCATCCTTCTTGCCGATGCCGTATTCGAGGCCCAGAAGATAGTTAATGGAAGCAATGATTTCTTCCCGAAGGATATGTACAGGCACAAGGTCCTTGATGCGCCGGCGCACTTCCGCCTTGAGTTCCTCGCCTTCGAGACCCTTTTCCAGAATCTCCATGAGCACCGGGTAGAATACGAGCTCATGGATGCCTGCTTCTTCGGGATCGAAGGGCAGATATTCCGCCGCATCGACCATCCGGGAGGAGATCATCTTGACCTTGCGGTCTTCCGCCTGGACATAAACGTACTCGATACCGGTGTTCTGGATCTTCGAAGCAAGATCACGGTCCGGAACGGTTCCTGCCGCCGCAATGATCTCACCGGTCGTGGGATCGACGACATCATCGGCAAGTGTCTGGCCCGACAGCCGGTATCTGAGGTTCAGCTTCTTGTTGAATTTATAGCGGCCGACATGGGCAAGGTCATACCTTCTGCCGTCGAAAAGCATCCCGTTGATCAGGGTTTCGGCGCTGTCCAGAGACAGCGGCTCGCCCGGACGGATCTTCTTATACAGTTCCAGCATGCCTTCCTGATAACTCTTGGCCTTATCGCGCTGCAGCGTCGACAGAATCTTCGGCTCTTCGCCGAAGAGGTCCAGAATCTCCTGGTCCGAGCCGTAGCCGAGAGCGCGCACGAGCACCGTAACCGGAACTTTGCCGATCCGGTCGACACGCACAAAGAAGATATCGTTGGAATCCGTCTCATACTCCAGCCAGGCACCGCGGTTGGGGATAATCTGGCTCGTGTACAGCTCTTTGCCAAGCTTGTCATGGTCAATATCAAAATAGATACCGGGTGAACGCACAATCTGGCTGACGATAACACGCTCCGCCCCGTTAATAACGAAGGAACCGGTATCGGTCATCAGCGGCAGATCGCCCATGAAAATCTCGTGGTCCTTGATTTCGCCGTTCACCTTATTATGAAGACGTACGGTCACCTTCAGCGGAGCCGCATAGGTCGCGTCGCGCTCCTTGCACTCCTCGATCGTGTATTTGATCTCATCTTTACAAAGCCGGTAAGCGCCGAATTCCAGTGCCAGCTGGCTGAAATTCTCCCCGATCGGAGAAATGTCTTCGAAGACCTCCCTGAGTCCGTCCGTAAGGAACCACTCGTAGGAAGCCCGCTGCACTTCGATCAGGTTGGGGATATCCAGCACGTCTGTCTGATGTGAAAAGCTCATTCGGGAATTTTTACCGGATTTGATTTGATGGATGCCAATTTTTTCCATAGACGTTCACTCCTGTTCTGTTTTCAGGGCATAGTATGCCCATTCCCGCGAAATTGCGCACATATCACTATAACACAAACAAAAGTCGCTGTCAACCGTTTTTTACGATTGACAGCGACTTTTTCACAATTGCATTATAGCACAAGACAGCGGATTTGGCAAGAGGGATTTGAACCCGGGCGGACCCGGCAGTTTCCATCCAGAAAAGAAAACACTTGCATTCGTCGGGAAAGTCTGCTATAATACATTTTGCTGTCGGGGCGTGGCTCAGTTTGGTAGAGCGCCTGAATGGGGTTCAGGAGGCCGCAAGTTCGATTCTTGTCGCTCCGATATTGATATAGAAACCGCCGGGATCAATTCCCGGCGGTTTCTTTTTGCCTGTTCACTCGAATCAATGACTGTCCTGCCGATTAAGCAAGCAGTTTGACGACATTCAGCTTCACGCCGGGGCCCTGAGTCGAGCTGAGGGTCGCGGAACGGATGAACTGTCCTTTAACAGCTGCCGGACGGGCCTTGATGACCGCATCCATGATCGCCTGGAAATTCTCCTGAAGCTTTTCCTCATCGAAACTGACCTTGCCGATCGGAACGTGAATAATGTTGGATTTGTCAAGACGGTATTCAATCTTACCGGCTTTGATTTCCTTGACGGCATTCGTAACGTCCATTGTAACGGTACCGGCCTTGGGGTTCGGCATCAGGCCTTTCGGTCCAAGGATACGGCCCAGACGTCCGACGATACCCATCATGTCGGGAGTCGCAACGACTACGTCGAAATCAAGCCAGCCTTCGTTCTGAATCTTCGGAACGAGTTCTTCGCCGCCCGCGTAATCCGCACCGGCCGCAAGAGCCTGGTCAATGCGGTCGCCCTTTGCGAAAACAAGGACGCGGACGGATTTGCCGGTGCCGTTCGGAAGAACGACGGCGCCGCGCATCTGCTGTTCTGCATGACGTCCGTCACAGCCCGTGCGGATATGCAGTTCAACAGTCTCATCAAATTTAGCAGATGCTGCCTTCTTTACAAGCGCGATGGCATCATTTGCATCATAAAGTACTGTACGGTCTACAAGCTTTGCAGCCTCCTGATACTTTTTTCCTCTCTTCATGTAAAACCTCCATGTGGTATTCTCGGGATTGTCCCTCCCACGATCGTATCTAAACTTACTCTTCCACCGTAACGCCCATCGAGCGCGCAGTACCTGCGATCATGCTCATGGCCGCTTCAAGACTCGCCGCGTTGAGATCGGGCATCTTGGTCTCGGCAATCATCTGAAGGTCAGCCTTCGAAAGGACCGCAACCTTCTTTCTGTTGGGTTCGCCGGAACCAGACTGGATCTTGCAGGCTTTCTTGATCATTACGGCTGCCGGAGGAGTCTTCAGAACGAAGCTGAAGCTCTTATCCGCATAAACGGTAATGATAACGGGGATGATTGTGTCACCCTTGTCAGCCGTTTTCGCGTTGAATTCCTTCGTAAACTGGACAATGTTGACGCCCTTCTGGCCGAGAGCCGGTCCTACGGGCGGAGCCGGCGTCGCTTTGCCGGCAGGAATCTGCAACTTAATAAATCCGTCAATTTTCTTTGCCATTTTGGCACCTCCTGAAAATGTGGTAACTAACGGGATGTCCCTCCCACTGCCGGTTCCCCGTAAAATACAGGGCCGGTGTTACTTCTTTTTGACTTCCGTAAACCCCAGTTCTACCGGAGTCTCGCGGCCGAACATATCCACCATGATCGTCACCGTCTGCCGCTGATGGTTGATCTGACTGATCGTGCCGACGGTATCCCGCCATGCACCGCTGATCGCCACGACTTCGTCGCCGATGTCGTAATCCACCACGATATTCTTTTTCTCTCCGATGCCCATGCTGAGCATTTCGTCTTCGGATAAGGGAACGGGTTTCGATCCCGGTCCGACGAAGCCGGTCACGCCGCGGGTATTTCTCACCACATACCAGGTCTCGTCATTCATAATCATATGAATGAGGACGTAGCACGGGAAAAGCTTATGCTCGCTGGCTTTCTTGACTCCGTTTTTCACCTCGACGACCTGCTCGACAGGAATGGAGACCTCAAGAATCTGGTCCTGAAGGTTGCGGTTCACGATGGTTTTCTCAATGTCCGCCTTTACTTTGTTCTCATACCCGGAATACGTATGAGCCACATACCATTTGGCCTCTTCCATGGTTCACCCCGTTCAGAAAATACTGCTGACAGTACCGATCAGATACTGCGCCAGCACATCAACCAAACGGATGAAGCCGCACAGAATCGCGGAAATCACCAGCACGACAAGTGTCTGCTTGAAGGTTGTCTCCGCACTCGGCCAGTTGACCTTGCGGGCTTCCGCTTTCAGGCCTTTGAAGAAGCTTTTGATTTTGTCGAAAAAGCCCTTCTCCGCTTTCTTATCAGCCATAATTCACCTCTTACTTCGTTTCCTTGTGCAAGGTATGTCTCTGACAGAATCTGCAGTACTTCTTGGTTTCCAGCCGCTCGGGATGGTTTTTCTTTTCCTTGGTCAGATTGTAATTACGCTGATGGCATTCTGTACATTCCAAAGTAATTCTTACGCGCACTTGATCCACCTCCATATTTTATTGTGAACAGGCATCATTCACACGCCTTCCACAGAAAGACGCCATAATAATATATCACAGGAAACCTGAGCCGTCAAGGAGATTTTTCAGGTTTTTCGGGCCAATTTATTCCTGCGGCTGTTCGCCCTCCGGATTTCCTTCCTGAGGCTGCTCTTCGGGGTTTTCCTGCGGCTGTTCTTCCGGAGCCGGCTGCTCCTGGGGCTGCTCTTCCGGGTTCTCCTGCGGCTGTTCGCCGGGATTTTCCTGCGGGTTCTCTTCCGCATTCTCCCGGCCGCGGGTCTCCGGCTCCCTGCCTTCCATGAGCGCCTGATAATCCTCGACCGTCCATACCGTAAGAAGCGCTTCCCGGTCTGCATTTTCCGGGAGATCCGGAACAGAGGTTTCACCGCTCAGCTCCAGATACCGGCTTTCCGCTTCCGCAAGATTCTCATAATCCGGGAAGAGGTTCAACAGGCACCAGTAGCGGTGAACTGCTTCCTCCGTATCGCCCGCCGAATCATAGGATACGGCTGCCCGGTACAGAGGTTCCGGATTGTCGGGCTGCATACGGTAAGCCGTATCATAGGTCAGCTTCGCCGAATCATAATCCCCGTCTGCATACTGCTGCGCACCGGTCTCCAGTACACTGTTGAAAATACCGTAGTCGGTCGCAATAGTAGCAAGGTCTATATAGTTCTGCTTCCGGGCCGCGGAAAGCATTGTCGGGTTGATCGTAAAGAAGGTCTGTACGGTTGCAACATTGTCGTGGACTTCGTTATACTGCCGAACTGCTTCGCCCACAAGCGTCTGGTTCGCAACCCACTGCTGCTCCCACTCAATGGGCTCCAGCACATAGAAAGGCTTCTCTGCTTCGGATTCGGACTCGGATTCGGATTCGCTTTCCGACTCAGAGATCGACTCGGACTCGGATTCGGACTCGGAAGCTTCTGCAGAAGCATTCTCACTGGCTTTTTCCATCGCGCTGATCGTACCCTGCAGATCGGAAATGACAGCCTCATAGGACAGCCGTTCCGAATCGATGCCGGCCATTTCCTTTTTTACCTTTCCGGGCACGATGACAAACCAGGCGATGGCAAGACCGATCGCAGCGCCCAATAAAATATAGAAGGCATTCACAAGATACGAACCGAAATCACGGAAACGTACCGGAATGATCAGCTGCTCGCGGTCGTCCTCACCGACGACACCGACATTCTTCGTTCCGCGCTCGGACAGGTTCGAAAGCTCCCGAAGATAATACAGCGCCGAAACATTCCCGCGGTCTACCTCAAGGCAGCGCTGCAGGATTTTCCTGGCCTGGTCGTATTTGCCGTCGTCAATGTATAAAAGTGCCAGAAGCTCATAGGCCTTGACCATGTTGGAATGCACGGAAACGACCTTTTTCAGCTGGATTGTCGCAAGGTCCTTTGCGCCGTTTCTGGCATACTGAAGCGCCTGGTTGTATTTCTTGATGCCGTGCACTTCGGAATCCAGTTCGCGCATGTTGCGGCGCATGTTGTTGATGAAGCGGTCGGCGATGTTCGGGCCTGTGGTCATGTTTTTGCTGATAACCCACTCTTTCAGGCCTTCTGCGGACTCGCCCATTGCATTCAGCACCAGCCCCAGAAGGTTCCGGGCCTGAATATTACGCTTATACAGGTGCAGGCTTGCGCGCAGCGCTTCGCGCGCCCCCGAAAGGTCGCGCACCTGGGCTTTCATCAGGCCTTCATTGTAATAGCGGTTTGAGGCGTAGACGATCTTCTTGAATGTCCGGATATCCGCGCCGCATTTGGTGCAGATATTCTTCTGAAGATCGAGTACGCCGTTGCATCTGTAACAGTTCATAAGTCCTCCGGCTTAACGGTCGCGGTATTCAGCCATCAGTTCGACCATCAGGTCGACCATATCCTTGTCGTCATCGGACAGAATCGCGTTTTCAGTGTCGCCGATCTCAAGACTCGGTTTGAATTTCTTTAATTCTTCTTCAAAATCGATCATGCGGATCTCCTGTTCTGCCGCAGACTGCGGCGATCAATCAAAAAGTGTGACAGTATATTATACCATGCTTCAATCTTTCACGCAAGCATTTTCAGGACAGCGCGTTCGTAAGCCGAAAACGCAAGGGCACGGCACACTGGATCCTGCGAGGAGAAATGCTCCAGCATGACGCCGCCGTTGATCTCGAGAATCAGGAGCTTTTCGCCGACACGGATGATATCCACCGAGGCAAAGCGCGCCGGAATCGCGAAAAGCGCCTTTCCGGCAAGCGCATGGAGCGAAGAAAGAAGCTCCGCATCCGTCTCGACAATGCCCTTCGCGCCCTGGCCGAGGTTGTGCCGCCAGTCGGAAAGTACTTCCTGTCCGTTTTCGATGTGCGTCGCGCGTTCTTTCCGGATTGTGAGAAGCGGTTCGCGGTCGAGACAGACCACACGGTATTCCGCATCAATCGGATAATACGGCGACAGCGCGGCCGCATAGGAAAAGCCCTGGATCTTCCGCAAAGTTTCCTTTGCCTCCTTCAGGCTCCGGATCAGGAAGACCCGGTTGCCGCCGGTCCCGTAGTTGTCCTTTAAGACGAGTTTTCCGTCCCGGGAAAGGAGTTTCTCGCATTCTTCCAGGTATTCCGCTTCCATCTCCTCCGAATAATGCTGCCCAAGTGTCAGGAAACGGTGCTCTGCAGCCGGGACGCTCTGGTCCGCAAGAAACATCGAGGTCAGCGCCTTGTCGCGGCAGATTTCCTGAACGGAGGCCGGATTCAGTCCGAACTGATAGCCGACAATAAAGCCCTGCTTTCCATCCCGGCTGAGCCTGTGCGCCCAGTTGTCGGAAAAGCTCTGCAGGCTGATTTCGTTCTTTTCGCAGATTTCCCGCAGAATCTGCACAAAACTTGATACACGTTCTTCCACGTCCGTCCTCCTCTGTCTCTTCCTGTTTCGTGAAAAAGAAGCGGGCCGGATTTTCAGGACCACGCTTCTTCTTCTCTCCGGCGGAAGAACCGCCGGCCTATGAAAACACCTTGCTGTTATTTCTTTTTGCGGTAAACGATGCCGCAGCGGCTCGGAAGATATGCCAGGAATCCGCTCCGGTCATCGTCATCCGACAGCGTCTCCGCATGATAACTGACTGCCTTATCGATGCGTCCGTATCCGCCGAATTCCTTGTCGTCGGTGCAGAGCACGACTTCGTAGTCTCCTTCTTCCGGCGTCGGTACAAAGTAACCGGTGAAGGACTGGGTCGGATTCAGGTTGAACGCAAAAACGTCGCCGCGTTTCTCGTAAATCAGAATCTTGTCGCCTTCGTGCACATACAGGTTGTGTGCATGATGGCCTAAAAGATCATCGCGCTTTCCGAGTGCGAGCATCGCCTTGTCGAAGTCGCCGAGGAAGGAATAGCGCAGGTCCTGCCGGTCCGCAAGCGACCACTGCCGTCTGCAGTAGTGATAAGACCAGCCGTTTCCTTCTCTTGGGAAATCGATCCATTCGGGATGGCCGAATTCATTGCCCATGAAGTTGAGATAACCGGAGCCCGCGAGCGTGTAAGTCAGAAGGCGGATGATCTTGTGCAGCGCCATGCCGCGGTCGATCACGAGGTTGTTCTTGCAGACCCGGCCCATCGACCAGTACATTTCCTGGTCGCAGAGCCAGAACATGATGGTCTTGTCGCCGACAAGCGCCTGGTCATGCGATTCGCAGTAGCCGATGACTTTTTCGTGCGAACGGTGGCTCGTCAGTTCGTACCAGATCTGCCACAGGGACCAGTCTTCGTCACGTGTTTCCTTCAGCAGCTTGATCCACAGATCCGGAACGCCCATGCTGAGCCGGTAATCGAAGCCGATGCCGCCGTCCTTGATCGGCAGGCACATGCCGGGCATGCCGGACATGTCCTCGGCAATCGTCAGCGCATTCTCGCCAAGCTGATGTATGAGATGGTTCGCAAGCATCAGGTAGGTGACCGCCTGTGTATCAGTATTCATCGAGAAGTACTTGTCGTAGTTGTCAAAGCTTGTCCCGAGACCGTGATCGTGATACAGCATCGAGGTCACGCCGTCGAAACGGAAACCGTCGAAGTGATACTCTTCCATCCAGAATTTCAGGTTGGACAGAAGGAAGTGCAGCACTTCATTCTTGCCGTAGTCGAAAAGCTTTGTCCCCCATGCCGGATGATTGCCTTCCGCGCCGTCATGGAAGAACTGGTAATCCGTTCCGTCAAAATGATTCAGGCCTTCGCGGACATTGGCGCAAGCATGCGAATGCACCACATCCAGAAGGACACGGATGCCGTTCTGGTGTGCCGTATCGATCAGGTGCTTCAGGTCGCCGGGGCAGCCGTAGCGCGAAGACGCAGCGAAGAAGTTCGAGACCTGGTAGCCGAAAGAGGCGTAATACGGATGTTCCTGGATCGCCATGACCTGAATCGTATTGTAGCCGTCCGCGATGATCCGCGGGAGCACATTTTCCTCAAATTCACGGTAGGTTCCGACCTTGTATTCCTCGGTTGCCATGCCGATGTGGCATTCATAGATCACCGGCGGACTGTCCGGAACGAAGCCCTGATCATGCCATGTGAATTCCTCATCGGGAAGCCAGGCTTCCGCGGACCAGATATAGGTCTGCGGATCCTGCACCACATAGGTTGCGTAAGTCGGGATGTGCTCTTCGGTATGGCCGTCCTTTGTTACCAGAACTTTGTATTTCTGGCCGTTTCGGATCGCCTCGTCACCCTTAAGCTCGATCTCGTAGACTCCGTTTTCCTTCCGGGTCATCGGATGGGAAAGGCCGTTCCAGCCGTTGAAATCGCCGAACACATGCAGTTCGTCCGCGCCGGGTGCCCATTCACGGTACACAACGCCGTCTGCAGTTTTGTGCAGCCCAAAGAAGTGATGGCCGTTTGCGAAATCCGCAAGATTGCCGCTTCCGTCTGTCAGTTCATCGAGCTTCCCGACGAAATTATCCATCCGAAGTTCAATATCTTCCTTGTAATTGTTCAGCAGTGAATCATAAGCAAACAGCTTATATGCCATGTCATTCCTCCGCTTGATTATCTTCAGGTTCCGCGATACTTTCTTCCGCAGCTTCTGCTGTCTCCTCTATATCGGCAGCGATTTCCTCTGCTGTCTCCTCTATATCCGAAGCGACTTCCTCTGCCGCTTCCTCCACCGTTTCGGTAAGCTCTTCCGCAGCTTCCTCTGTCTCCGCAATTGCTTCCGAGACTTCCTCTGCCGTATCGGCAGTTTCTTCTGTCAGTTCTTCCGCTGTCTCAGACAGTTCCTCTAAAGCTTCCTCGGAAGTGTCCGGTTCTTCCTCTGTCTCTTCAGGTTCTTCTGAAACTTCCTCTGCGGGTTCCGGTTCGGAAGCTTTTTCTTCTTCCGGACTCTCCAAAGGCTTTTCTCCGGCCTCCACGAAACGAAGCGGCGGAAGGGCTTTCTTCTTCATAATGATGAAGAGAATCAGGCCGGCTGTAAACACAAAGATTGCGGTGAACTGGGCTGTCGTAAGGGGGCCGACCGTCTGAGGCTCTGTCCGGATGAATTCGATCAGGAAACGCGCCGCACTGTAGATCATCATGTACAGGCTGACAATCGCGCCGCGGAAGCGGACGCGGGTCGTCATATAGCACAGGAAGAAGAACAGCAGGAAATTGAAGGCTGAGCTCATAAGCTGCGTCGGATAGAGGCCGATGCCGGCAGGTGCTTCTCCCCCCGTCGGGAAGGTGACCGCGTACCAGGCGCCGTCCGGTGCCACTTTACCGTAGCAGCAGCCTGCCAAGAAGCATCCGATCCGGCCGAAGCCCTGGCCGAGCGCGATGGATGCAGCCGCGATGTCGATATAGCTCAGTGCCGGCTCCTTTTTTATCCGAAGGTATACGATTGCTGCCCCGACGCCGAGAACCAGTCCGCCGTATACGACGAAGCCGCCCGTCAGATCAAGAAGCAGTTTCGGATTCTTGATGATATCCGGAAAAATCGTGATCCAGTACATGAGCTTGGCGCCGATAATTCCGAAAATGATGCCGATAAATGCCGCGTTGAAAAGAATATCCGGATTCACGCCGAGTTTCTTCGCGCGGTTCATGCCCACAAGCACACAGCTGATGACGCCGATGGCGACCATCAAGCCATAGCCGTAAATTGTAACCGGACCGATATGTAACAGTTCTCTAAGCATAATTCCCCCTGATGTAAAAAACTCGAGCAGGACGATAAGCCGGGTTCTGTCGCGAATGATCATCTGTCTGTGGCCGTATGTTGCCACACGGCTCAAGCGGCATACCTTGGAGCAGACGGGCCGCCTTACGCTCCTTTTTTGCCTTGCTTCGGATGGGGTTTACATGGCCGGAACCGTTGCCGGAACCGCGGTAGTCTCTTACACTGCCTTTTCACCCTTGCCGGGAAAACCCGGCGGTATATTTCTGCTGCACTTTCCCTGGAGTCGCCTCCGCCGGACGTTATCCGGCATCCTGCCCTGTGAAGCCCGGACTTTCCTCA
>CADCPV010000288.1 GCA_902803345.1 uncultured Eubacteriales bacterium
CTTCGGATGCTGCTTCGCGGAGAGGACCCTTCGGAAGTGCTTCGGGATCGGCACCGGATGCCGAGCCTTCTTGCGGACAGCCTGAACGAAGCCTTTTTCGATCGGATCGGCGACAATATCTTAGAATACGACGGCGAGAGCCTTTTCATTATCGAAGACTACAGAGAGGACCTTCTGGGGATCCTCGGAGGATCAGCATAAATGAGCGAAGCAAACATCAATCCCATGAGAAAAGCGCCGCGGCGGATTTCCCAGACCGTGCTGAATTCGCTGAAGGGCGGCGTGGTTCCGCGGATCGGCCTCCCTTACATTACGGTCGGCCGGAAAAGTGAAATCGAAGCGTTGCTTCACGATGTCGAACTGATTTCGGAAGGCGGGGCTTCTTTCCGCTTTATTGTCGGACGCTACGGTTCCGGGAAGAGCTTCCTTTTGCAGACAATCCGGAATTATGTGATGGAGCGCGGCTTCATCGTGGCCGATGCGGACCTTTCGCCGGAACGCCGGCTTCAGGGTACGCGCGGGCAGGGACTCGCGACCTACCGGGAGCTGATCGGAAATCTTTCCACCAAAACGAAGCCTGAGGGCGGAGCGCTTTCGCTGATTCTGGACCGGTGGATCGGATCGGTACAGACAGAGGTCCTGCAGGAGAGCGGGCTCCTTCCGGATGATCACGGCCTTTCGCAGGCCGTAGACCGGAGAATCTATGAAGTCAGCGCTTCCGTGAGCGAGCTTGTGCACGGCTTTGAGTTCGCTCGGCTCCTGTCTGTGTATTATCACGCCTATCTGGAGGGAGATGATCCAAAGAAGGCCTGTGTGCTTCGCTGGTTCCGCGGCGAGTACACGCAGAAACGCGAGGCGAAGGAAGAACTCGGCGTCAATATCATCATCACCGACGACGACTGGTATGATTATCTCAAGGTTTTCGCGGTATTTTTCCGGCTCGCGGGATATCAGGGCATGATGATCATGATTGACGAGCTTGTGAATCTCTACAAGATTCCGAATTCGGTCACCCGCCAGTACAATTATGAGAAGCTTCTGACCATGTACAACGATACGCTGCAGGGAAAGGCACGTTATCTCGGGATCCTGATGGGTGCGACGCCGCAGGCGCTGGAGGACAAACGGCGCGGCATCTACAGCTACGAAGCGCTCAGATCCAGACTTTCGGAAGGACGTTTTTCGCGGCCGGGCGCGCGGGACCTTTTAGCGCCTGTGATCCGGCTTGAGGCCCTTTCGGCGGAGGAAATGCTGGTTCTTTGTGAAAAGCTGCAGGAGATGCATGCGGATCTCTATGGCTATGGACAACACATCACGACCGAAGAACTCGCGTCCTTTATCCGTATCGAGTACGGACGGATCGGCGCGGACCAGAATATCACGCCGCGGGAAGTGATCCGCGACTTTATTGAGCTTCTGGACCTTTTGTACCAGCATCCGGAGATGACTGCCGGGGCGCTTCTGAAATCGGATGAGTTTTCCTATGCGAAATCCGGCGCGGTGTCGGATGATGCGGATGAAAACTATGTGGAGTTTACGATCTGAGAGGACCTTTGATGGACGTTTTTTCGCGCTATGCGCCTTTCATTCAGGACTATATCTACCGCGCCGGATGGCAGGTCCTTCGGGGCGTTCAGAATGCGGCCGGTGAGGCAATCTTCGGAACAGAAGAAAATGTGCTTCTCACAGCATCCACCGCTTCCGGAAAAACGGAGGCGGCTTTCTTTCCGATCCTGACGCTTCTGTCGGAGGATCCGCCGCAGTCGGTCGGCGTACTGTATGTCGCGCCTTTAAAAGCGCTGATCAACGACCAGTTCCTGCGGCTGACGGAACTTCTTGAGGAAATGGAAATTCCGGTTACACGCTGGCATGGGGACGTCCCGGAGTCAAAAAAGCGGAAACTTCTGAAGAAACCGCGCGGCATCCTGCAGATCACGCCGGAGTCGCTGGAATCCCTGATGATCAATAAACACATGGAGATCCCGTCGTTGTTTCATGATCTCAGGTTTATCGTGATCGACGAAGTCCACGCGCTGATCCGCGGCGACCGGGGCCTGCAGACCTTTTCTTTACTGGAGCGGCTCACAAGGCTTGCGGAATGCAGGCCGAGAAGGATCGGGCTTTCCGCGACGATCGGAAACCCGGAAGAAGCCGGAGAATTTCTTGCAGCGGGTTCCGGGCGGAAGACTCTGATTCCCGGATTCGACCCCGGAAAGGAAACCTGGCGGCTGTCGATGGAGCATTTTTATACGACGGATCCGCAGGCGGACGAAGGCAAATCCGGGTTGACCGAGATCCGGGCGATGGCTGAAGCGACAGACGAAGCACCGCAGATGGCAGACCCCGGAATTGCCTATATTTTCGAACACACAAGGGGCAAAAAGTGCCTTGTTTTTACGAACTCCCGCGAGGAGTGCGAGTCCGTCTGCCAGAACCTCAGGCAGTACTGCGAGATGAAGCATGAACCGGACCGCTTCCTGATCCATCACGGCAATCTTTCGGCTTCCTACCGCGAAAGCGCAGAGGAGGAGATGAAGGACGACGACTCCCTGATGTCTGTCTGCGCGACGGCGACCCTGGAACTGGGGATCGATATCGGACGGTTGGAACGCGCTTTC
Organism: uncultured Eubacteriales bacterium; assembly: GCA_902803345.1. The sequence continues at coordinate 2,619 of CADCPV010000288.1, forward strand.
CAGATCGACGCGCCCTTTACCGTTTCGGGCTTTCTGCAGCGGCTCGGGCGGACCGGGCGGCGCGGCAATCCTTCGGAGATGTGGTTTGTGATGCGCGAGGATCATCCGGAGCCGCGGGCCATGCTGCCGGAGCTTCTGCCCTGGCATCTGCTGCAGGGCATCGCGCTCGTGCAGCTCTATATTGAGGAGCGTTTTGTGGAGCCGCCGCGGACGGACCGCCTGCCCTACAGCCTGCTATATCACCAGACCATGAGCACGCTCGCATCCTGCGGGGAAATGACGCCCGCGGAGCTTGCTTCCCGGGTGCTTCCGCTGCATGTTTTTAAGAACATTTCGCAGGAAGATTTCCGGACGCTCCTGCTGCATCTTTTAGAGAACGACCACATCATGCGCACCGAAAACGGCGGCCTGATCGTCGGCCTTGCGGGAGAGCGGATCACCGGAAACTATAAGTTCTACGCGGTTTTCCAGGAGAATATCGAGTATAAGGTCCATGCAGGATCCGAGCAACTCGGAACCATCGTCAAGCCGCCGCCGACGGGCGAGAAGATCGCGATTGCGGGCCGCGTCTGGATCGTGGATGAGGTGGATCACAAA
>CADCPV010000289.1 GCA_902803345.1 uncultured Eubacteriales bacterium
CACTGTCGGCTGCACATAGTAGGACTCGTACTCCGAAAAAGGCAGTTTATGCTTCGGATCGGGGCCGGACACCGCTTCCCGCTGCAGTTTCTCCGTAATCCTCTTGCTGTTCTGGTGCTCCGCCGTGAAAACACGCGCCGTAAGGCCTTTCAGGTCCCATTCGGAATAAGTTTCCCCTCCGCCGTAGAAATGCTCCGACGGATCCGACGGAATCGTGATAAAGAAACGGTTCGGAAGAAGCGGTTTTACGAGGATTTCCGCGTCCTTCTTTCCGCGCGCGCCTTCGTACCGAAGAACGGTGTTTCCGTCCTCCTCCGAAAGCCGCAGGAGATATTCGACCGGCACGGAAGGGTCTTCGTAAATAAGAAGCATCCCGGCGGATTCCGGGTCCGCTGCCGTCCCGGCAAAGCGCAGTTCCTTCCGATAAGTGAATTCCTCGTCATAAGAGAAGGATCCGTGCGACATCGTAAAGTTGTTTTGTCCGTATCCGATCGACAGCCGGATGACAGAAGGGTCAGTAAAAAACATGGCATACCTCACAGTTTCCCCTGAGGCTGTCGCAAAAAGACAGCCTCAGGGAGAAAACCTGAATCCATCACGGCAGGCGGTTTCCTGCCGCAAGGTAAATTTCGTACCACTCTTTTCTCGTGAGCGTGAAGTCGCAGGCGCGCGCAGATTCACGGATGCGCTCCGGCTTCGTCGTCCCGATGACAGCCTGCGTCTTGCCGGGATAGCGCAGGATCCACGCAAGCGCAACCGCCGTATTGGTAACACCTTTCTCCGCAGCGAGCTGATCGATCTTCTCGTTCAGCTTTTCATAGCCCGGCGCGCCGAAGAAGACACCCTGGAAATAGCCGTGCTGCAGGGACGACCAGGCCTGGATCACGATATCATGAAGCCGGCAATACTCAAAGGCACCCGCGCCTCGGACAATGCCCGGCTCGATCTGCATGTTGACATTGAAGCCTTCGTCCAAAGAGGGGGTAAATGCCGCAGAAAGCTGCAGCTGGTTCGCCGCAAGCGGCTGCTTCACGCACTTTTTCAGGAGTTCCATCTGGGACGGGTTCTGGTTCGAAACGCCGAACTCCAGGACCTTCCCCTGCGCTTCCAGAATATCAAAAGCCTCCGCAACCTCTTCGGGCTCCATCAAAGCATCCGGACGATGCAAAAGAAGCGAATCCAGGTGGTCGGTCTGAAGCCTTGAAAGGATCCCGTCAACCGAATTCAGGATATGCTCCTTCGAGAAATCAAAATAGTTGAAGCCGTCCGAATGAATTCCGCATTTGGACTGGATCCACATTTTGTCCCGAAGATCCGGGCGCGCCGCTAAAAGTTCCCCGACAAGCGCTTCGCATTTTCCCCCGCCGTAGATGTCCGCAAGGTCAAAGGCATTGATTCCCTCCTCGAGGCAGGTCTCAACAAGGACCTCCAGTTCCGGAATGCTCAGCTGCGGAATGCGCATCAGGCCCGCAACCACCTCCGAAACCTGTACATTTTTTCTGCCGAATGAAATATACCGCATGTATTGTCCCTCCTGTGTTGTATTTTCCCGCCGGCCTTTCACGATCGCCGCACGGGTTTATGAGTTACCTATAAAGTATCACATCCGGCCTGCAAAATCAACCGGAACAGCGTCGATTCAGCCGCCGTTCCGTTCATAGGCAATCCGGGGGTCGCCGTTCGCAAGATAAATAATCCCCCGGCGTGAGAATCCCGCCTTTTCGAGTGCCCGCTGCATCACATAGTTGTCTGCATGCGTGTCGATCCGGATATGATGAAACAGGGGTTCTGCAAAATCAAGCGCCGAGCTGAGAATTCCGTGCCTGGTTCCGTCCGATCCGATGCTGTGAATCGTAGCATAAGGCAAATCGGAAAGCCAGCTGCCGTCTTCGATATAGCTGTAGGTTGGGTCCGGCTCCGTAAAAAGCGCAAAAGCGCCGACAGCCGGTGCTCCTTCATCCGCCGTCACAAGATACAGATGCCCTGCCCGGATGTCCTGAAGCAGAAGTTCCTCCTCCGGACTCGTATCACCCCATTGGTTCGGGTTATCATGTGCACGCATAAAAGACCTTGCCGCCTTATAAATCCGGCGAAGCTCCGGAAAATCCTGCAGGTTTGCTTTTCTGATCTTCATGCTGTCCCTCCCTGCTTTAACGCACCGCCTGCCGCATGGGGTAAGCGCGCCTGTGAAAAAAAGCCCCGGCAGAAGACCTTCCGTCCTCCGCCGGGGTTGTAATAAAGTTTATGCAATCCCTGTGATTTTCAGGTTTTTCAGCCTGGTCACACGCGGAATCACAAAGTTGTTGTACTGTACGGTTTCTTTGGAGAATTCCATCGTCGGGACTGCTTCCGCCATCTGGCCGGTCACAGAGCCGCCGCTGACAATACGGACTTCTCCGTTCTGATGCAGATACCCGAGACGGATTTCGCCTGCGATATCGCCGCCCATGGGATCGACCTGGAAATCGGAGAATTCCACGACCTCAAGATAATCGCCCGTGCGGACTTCCGCTTCGGTCTTTTTGCCGCCTTCGAATACAAAATTGTGGACAATCGAGCTGTCTCCCGCACCGAGATACTGGCAGAACCGGCGGTGACCCCAGATGTTCTTTGCGACGCCGTTTTCGATCAGGACCCGGTCCGTAATCGCTGCGCCTTCATCGTCGATCGGGTAATCGGAGGAAGAATTCGGCAGAGAGGATACGGCCTTCATCGTAATCCGGTCGCCTGTGACATTTTCGACGATTTCCTTCCCGGTTTCCCAGTCGGAAAGCCGCATGTAAATCATGTCGGAACTCATCTTGTCGGCGAAATACTCATAAATATTCACCGAATCTTCCGTGGAGAAAAGCACGTCGAAAGTTTCCAGCTTCGGCGTCGGTTCGGTCACAAGCCGGTCTTTCGCGTACTGAAGCACCTTCTCAATATCGCTCTGAAGACGGTCCTTGTCGCAGGTTCCGGAACGGTACATCCGGTACAGTTCAATCTCATGGCCTTCCGACCTGGCGTTGACGACGACTTCGATCATGGAGCTCGGGTAACGGACCGTATACTCCACGCCGTTCGAGTTCAGGTAATGGCGCGTCATCTCCTTCACGAAAATTTCATAGGAGTTAATGTCCTCGGTTGCCGTCTCCTTCACTTCCGCCATCGCGGTGATGAAATCCTTTGAGATCGCAGCCGTATCAACTTCCCCAAGTTCCGGCGAGACGACCGGCTTGTCGTTCAGGCGGTATTCGGGGTTCTTCACGAGAGAAGCCTGGAAATAGATATCGGAAAGCGTTTTTTCGATCTCCTTATCCGTCGCGCCCGGCGAAATCTCGCCGGATGCTGAGCCGAGAAGTCCCTCGGGAAGCGCGCGGTAAAGGGTAACGCCGTAGGTTTTGATATCGGTGATGCGGTTCTGGTCCAGTTCATGCCGGATGAAATAGAATTCCCAGCCGCGGGTCGTATTTTCCGTAAGCTCCCAGGTATCGCACCCGAGCGCCTTGATTTTTTCCTGTATCAGTCTAAGCATTATCCGAGCCTCGCTTTCGTCTTGAGATACGGGCCGCCGTCGGCCACTTTGACCCATTCCTTATGGCCCTTGCCGCAGGCGCCGTTGCCGTCCACCTTGCGGTCTACGGAGGCCATGGAGATACCGCCGAGAAGATCCGGAACGTATCCGGTCATAACGACAGGTGAGACGACTTTTCCGGTGAATGCGCCGTCTTTGATCTCGTAGCCTCGTGCCACGATACACTGAATGCCCCAGTGTTTCGGATCTTCCATGCCCGACTCAGTGCTCTTCAAGAGGTACCCGTGCTTCACGGATGCCACCATCTCATCGAGCGTGCTTTCGCCGGAATCAAAGATCGTATTGGTCATGCGGGTATAGGCCTTGTGCGAGAAACTCTCGCGCTTTCCGTTTCCGGTCGGCTTTGTTCCGAGCCGGAGCGCCGACAGTGCGTCGCAGATGCCGGTCCGAAGGATGCCGTGATCGATCTCGATGACATCGCCCGCAAGCGTTCCCTCGTCGTCAAACACATAAGCCGCGACGCTCTCGTCGCAGAGCGCGCCTTCATGCATCGTACAGAGGTCCGACCCGACGCGTTTTCCGATATATTCGGCGCCCAGCGCGCGCTTCTTGACAAACATATCCATTTCCACGCCATGGCCGAAAGCTTCGTGCGCGATCAGGCCGCTGATGCCGGGGTCGGTGATGATTTCATACTCGCCGGGCACGATTTTTTCGGAGCCGAGCACTTCTTCCATGGTCTTCGGAATCCTTTCGAGGACATCCGAAAGTCCTGAAAGCACTTCGGGTCCGCAGCAGCCGGAAACGCCTTCGTAAGCGAATTTGATTTCGCCCGCGTCACTCGGCGCATAGGACGCGCAGTTGCCTTCCGTATAGACGTAGCTTTGGCGAAGAAAACGGTTTTTGCTGATAAACATCTTGGAAATGTGGGTGGAACTCGTCCGCAGCATACAGTCCAGAGCGCGCGGAATGATCTCCATGCCCCGGTCCGAAAGCGCAGTCAGGTTTTCCACGAGTGCTTTCATATCCTCTTCTTCCGGGAGCCGTTCGGTTTCTTTTTCCACAAAAAGTTCCAGCGCTTCGTCATCAAGGATTCCGGTCTCATAGGCCTTCGTTCCGGTCAGCGCCATCAGGTCAAACTGCTTCTGAAGTTCCCGGGTGATTTCTTCCGCCAGGTCTTCGATTGACGACGGAACCTCGTTGAAGGCATATTCGCTGTACTGTCTGTTCTTTGCGACGCGGACGACATTGCCGCGTTCGGTCGTCATGTTTTTACCCGAAACATTCTTGCTTCTCTGGGAAATGGAGACGGAAAATCCCACAGAATCAGTGGAAAGCACGCTGACATAGTCAAACGAGCGTCCGAGGATCTCCGTGAGCGCCTTCATTCCGGGGGCAAGCGCCTCGAGATAGGGAGAAAAAGGTGCTTTCATCTTGAAACTGTTCCTTTCTGCTGCTTTTTGCAGTGATGATGGGTCTATTTTACACTGTTTCCGGAAAATGTGCAATGCCCTTTTTCCATGCGGGGCTCCGATATAAAAGGTCGTTATTGTGTTCGGCCGGGGGCCTTCTTTTGATTTTCCTCTTGATATTTGGATCCAACTTGTATATACTTGTTTTAGAAAAATCAAAACACAACCCATTATCAAACTTCGGAAGGAGACTGTATCATGCACGAACACGAAGATCATCTCGACCATGAATGCGAACACGATCATGAACATGAGCACGATCACGATCACGAACATCATCATGACCACGCGCATCATCATGAACATCACCACCACGATCACGATGCCGCCGGTGCGGATACGCTGACTGCGGTTCTCGGCTATATGCTCGATCACAACATGCATCACTGCGAAGAACTCAAAGGCATTTCCGAAAAGCTCTCTTCGGAAGGCAAAGCGGAAGCCGCCGAAACGCTTCTTCTGGGCACGAAACTTTTCGATCAGGCAAACGAAAAGCTCGCTGCCGCGCTCGCTCTTTTGAAAGAATAATTCAGAAAATCATTCGAAAAGGAGGCATCCGGGTATGTGCTTATCGAACGTCTATCTTGTTTCCGACGACGATGAAAAGCTTGTCTGCGAGTACGCGCAAAGCGTTGCCGTAGAAGGAGACAAAATCCTTCTGACCGACGTGATCGGCCAGGAAATTACCGTTGTCGGCACCATTTTAAGCGTAGACCTCATTAAAAACCAGATCAGGGTGAAAGAAGGCTGATTTTCATAAGGAAGGAAAAAGATGCCGTCGGATCGCGAGAGACTCGTTACATCACTTGCACAGCTGAATATGAAAGCTGTTCTGGAAAGCACGGATAAACTTCTTTCCCTCGGTGTCCCGGGCGAAGAAATCTTCGCGCTTCTTCAGCGCGGAATGGATCTCGTGAACAACAGCTGCACCGCCGGAGAATACTTCATTGCCGATCTGATCATGGCAAACAATATCTACCGCGAGGCGCTGGATCACCTGACCCGCAGCAATCCCGCCGGTGCAATCGGCGGAATGGGGAAGGTTTTGATGGGCACCGTCCAGGGCGATATCCATGATCTCGGCAAAAACCTGATCGCCCTTCTCCTGCGAAACGGCGGATTTGAAGTGACGGATCTCGGCGTGAGTGTTCCGCCGGAGCGCTTCTCCTCGGCGGTTCTGACCGAAGCGCCGGACCTTCTCATCATCTCCGGAACCCTTTCCGGCAGCGAAATCATGATGGCGCGGACCATTGAAGCGATCGAGGATATCGGCGCAAGGTCCGCGGTTCGGATTATTCTGGGCGGAAACTGCATCAACGAACGGCAGGCACTGATGATCGGCGCAGACGCATATTCCCGCGATATTCTGGACTGTGTCCGCCTCTCAAGGCAGCTCGTTTTAGGGGAGGGCTGATCATGGAAAGCAATTTCGTCTACCGGAATATTGCCGAGGATCTTCGAACCGCCATCTCTGCCGGAAGATATGCCCCTGATGAGATGATTCCTTCGGAGAACGCCCTCGCGTCCGCCTATAAAACAAGCCGCGTAACAGTTCGAAAAGCGCTTCACATCCTCGAAAATGAAGGGTTGATCCGTCCGCAGCACGGGAAAGGCTATTTTGTCCTGTCGCCCGAATACAGCCGCTTCCAGCTGGATTTCGTCGACAAGCCGGCCGGCGGAAGCTCGCAGTACCTTGAGATCAATGTAATCCCTGCCGGCGCGGAATTTTCGATGCGCTTTCATGTCCAGAAAGGCACGATGCTCGTCGTGATTCGACGCCTTATTCAGGACGATATCGGACCGACAGCCTATGACGAAAAGTTCTTCCCCTATGTCCGGGGAGAACCGCTGATCGAACGCGAGCTTCACTATGCACAGTTCCCGGATGTCTTCACAGACAAATACGTGCCGCGCGGGATCTGGACCAACATGGAAATCAAGTCGGAAAAGGCGCCGGATCAGGTACTTTCGGCGCTCGGAGCCGAAGCCGGAGAATCCCTTCTCTGTGTCAGCCGTACCGTCTATGCGAACGACGAAACCCCGATCGGCTTCGGCCGCAGGTGGTACTCTCCGGACCGCGGCATCCTGACGGCTGTTTCCAACCGTTCACCGGAAGAAAACTGATCCGGATTGTTGCGAAAAAGACAGCACTTTTCCAAAACAATATCATACAAAAGTCCGGTGTTCGTTCTTGACGGACGCCGGACTTTTTGTTATACTGTTCATGATGTATACAAGATTAACCTAACTTGTATATACAAGTTGCAAAAAGAAAGGAACAGATCCTCATGACGCATACCATCGCGGTTGCAGGAAAAGGCGGAACCGGCAAGACAACCCTGTGCGGATTTCTGATCGATGCGCTTGTAAAGCGCGGCAACGGACTCGTTCTGGCAGTGGATGCCGATGCAAACTCCAACCTGAATGAGGTCCTCGGCGTTACGGTCGAGGAAACGCTCGGTGAAATCCGGGAAGACATCGCGCAGTCCGGCATCGCCAAAGACTCCAAGGTGCCTGCAGGCTGGAGCAAGCAGGACTATATGGACTTCCGCTTCAACAACGCCATCGTGGAGCAGGACAACTATGATATGCTCGTGATGGGAAGAACGCAGGGCAAGGGCTGCTACTGTTTTGTCAACGGCCTTCTGCAGGCGGAGATCCAGAAATTTGCCAGTAATTACCGCTATATCGTCGTGGACAACGAAGCCGGAATGGAGCATATCAGCCGAGGCATTCTGCCGAAGATTGATACGCTTCTTTTAGTCTCCGACTGTTCCCGGCGCGGAATCCAGGCGGTCGGCCGGATCGCGAAACTCGCGGAAGAACTCGGTCTGACCCCGAAAACCGTGGGCCTCATTGTCAACCGTGCCCCAAACGGCGCGCTGAATGACGGTATCCGCGAGGAAATCAACCTGCAGGGCCTGAATCTTTTAGGCGTCCTGCCGCACGACGATCTGATCTACGAATACGACAGCGAAGGAAAACCGACCGTCACGATCCCTGCGTCCGCGCCTGTGCGGGCGGCGTTTGATGAAATTATCAGGAAATTAAATTTCAGCTGAATACAGCAAAAAAAGGAGTGTCAACTGAATTATGGAACCAACATTCTTTACCACAGTTGAGCGCATGGAGGAGGTTTCCGACCGGCTGCTTCAGACAGCAAAGAAGGTCGGAATTGACACCTGGGAAGACCGCAAAAAGAATCAGACCCCTTCCTGCTACTTCGGCGAGGGCGGAATCTGCTGCAAGATCTGTTCAATGGGTCCCTGCCGCATTACGCCGAAAGCCCCCAAGGGAATCTGCGGTGCAACCGCAGACACCATTGCCGGCAGGAATTACCTTCGAATGGTAGCCGCCGGCGCTGCGACCCACTCCGATCACGGCCGTGAAATCTGCCGTGTTCTGTACAATGCTGATCCGAACGGAAGCTACAAGATCACCGATGTGGCAAAACTCCAGCGGATCGCGAAGGAATGGGGCGTTGAAACCGAGAACCGCGACATTTACGACGTCGCGCGGGAAGTCGCCTACACCGGCCTCATGGAATACGGCAAGCCCTTCGGCAAACTGAATTTCCTCGAGCGCGCCAATGAAGAGCGCAAAAAAGTCTGGGAAGAGAATGACGTAGAGCCCGGCGCCGTCGACAAAGAAGTCGTCAAGGCCATGCACATGACCCATATGGGCAACACGGCCGATGCAGAAGCACTGGTTCATCAGGGCCTCCGTACCGGCATGAGCGACGGCTGGGGCGGTTCCATGATGGGAACCGAATTCTCCGACGTGCTCTTCGGCACCCCGATGCCGCGGGATACCGAGGCTTTCTTCGGTGTGCTCTCAAAAGACATGGTCAACATCATTGTCCACGGTCACGATCCGGCAATGTCGGAGATGATCGTCCAGGCCACCGAGGACCGTGACCTGCAGGAATACGCCCGTTCCGTCGGCGCGAAGGGCATTAACGTCTGCGGTCTGTGCTGCACCGCAAATGAAGTCGCGATGCGCCACGGCGTCAGGATGGTCGGAAACTTCCTCCAGCAGGAAAAAGCGCTTCTTACCGGCGTCATCGAAATGATGGTCGTTGACGTGCAGTGCATTTTCCCGGCACTCGGACCCTTAAGCGAATGCTTCCATACCCATTTCATTACAACCTCTCCGATTGCCCGCATTCCCGGCTCCCGCTACGTGCCCTTCAATACGGCTGAGGCGCGCGAGCAGGGGCGGAACCTCGTGCGGGAAGCGATTGAGAATTTCAAGAACCGCGACGAGACCAAGATTTACGTCCCCGAAGACAAGCAGAACGCGACCGTCGGCTATTCCTGCGAAGCGATCCGCCATGTCCTGGACGGCGTCACGAACAGCCATCTCGACGAACGCGATACCTATAAGCCGCTGATTGACTGCATCAAGGCGGGCGTCATCCGCGGTGCGGTCGCCATGGTCGGCTGCAACAACCCGAAGGTTCGTCCCGACTACGCGCATATCGAAATCATGAAGAAGCTTCTGAAGAACGACATCATTATCGTCGTCTCCGGCTGCTCCGCCCAGGCCGCCGCGAAATACGGCCTCATGGACAAGCGCGCGAAGGATTTCTGCGGCGCCGGCTTAAAACGTGTCTGCGAACTCGTCGGCATCCCTCCGGTCCTGCACATGGGCTCCTGCGTCGATATCAGCCGTATGATGCTTCTTGCGACCGGTATTGCCAAGGACTGGGGTATCGACGTTCCCCAGGTTCCGGTTGTCGGCTGCGCGCCCGAGTGGATGAGTGAGAAAGCTGTTTCGATCGCAAACTACGTTGTCACGACCGGTATTGACACCTACCTCGGCGTATCTCCGCAGGTTTCCGGGTCAAAGCAGATGATGGAACTGATTACAGAAGGCACGAGGAAGATGGTCGGCGGCGGCTTCATCATCAACACCAATCATGAAGAACTGGTGGATGCCATGATCGACGGCATTGAGAAAAAACGTGCCGCTCTGGGGATCTAAAGGGAGGCGCTATGAAAATAGCTGTGACCGGCAAAGGCGGCGTCGGAAAGACAACTTTTGCCGCGGTTCTCGCGAGACTCTATGCAGATGAGGGCAGAACCGTTCTGACAGCGGATGTGGATCCCGACTCCAATCTCGGCCTCGCGCTCGGCTTTACGCCGGAGGAACTCTCGGAAATCGTCCCGATCTCCAAAATGCGCGAAATGATTGCGGAACGCACCGGCGCGCCTTCGGACGGACTCGGCAAATTCTTCCGGATCAATCCCAAGGTGGACGATCTCCCGGAGAAATTCGCACGGGAGAAAAACGGCGTCCGGATGCTCGTTATGGGTACGGTCGAAACCGGCGGTTCCGGCTGTGTCTGCCCGGAACATGTGGTGCTCCGGCGCCTGATCTCCCACCTCATTATTCAGCGTGACGAAGTCGTTATCATGGATATGGAGGCCGGGCTTGAACATCTGGGACGCGGCACTGCCGACAGCATGGATCATTTCATCGTTGTCGCAGAGCCGGGCGCACGGTCTGTCCAGACCTATCACCAGATCAAAAAGTTAGCAGGCGACCTCGGGATCCGCAAGGTTTCCGTCGTTGGGAACAAGGTCCGCGACGCGCAGGATGAAGAATTCCTTCGCCGGGAGATTCCCGCAGAAGATCTTCTGGGAATCATCCATTATTCCGCCGAGGTGGCAGCAGCCGACCGGGACGCCGTTTCTCCCTATGAAACCGCTCCTTC
>CADCPV010000290.1 GCA_902803345.1 uncultured Eubacteriales bacterium
ACGGACGCTTTCGAAAAACTGCCTCTCATCAAATACCGGGAAATCCTTACGAATATCCTGTATGCCGGCGTCTGGATCGGTTTCAGGAAAGCGGCCAAAGAGCGGGAAGAAAAGGAAACGGACAATGTACTTTGACCCTTATGAGGTGCTCGGCGTAACGCCTTCGGCGAGCGATGATGAAATCAAAAAAGCATATCGGACGCTCAGCCGGAAATATCATCCCGACGCGAACATCAACAACCCCAACCGGGCGCAGGCGGAAGAGAATTTCAAACAGGTGCAGCAGGCTTACGAACAGATTCTGAAAATCCGCGAACGGGAAGCGCAGAACCCCTACGGTCAGAACAGCTATGGCTCCCAGTACTCCTCCGGCTATTCGTCGGGCAATCCCTATGGGAATGCAAACAGCAATTCGTACGGCAGCTCCTACGGTTATAAGGAACAGCAGCAGGGTTTCGGCTTCGGCTTCGATCCCTTCGGCGCCTACCGCCGCGAACAGGAAGAACGCCAGAACACGCCGGTTGAATTCCAGGCTGCGGCAAACTATATCAACGCGGGACACTATCAGGAAGCCCTGAATGTCCTGAACCGGATCGAGACCCCGTACCGCAATGCACAGTGGTATTTTATGCGGGCGGTTTCAAACAGCGGTCTCGGCAACCAGATGAATGCGCTTCAGGATGCGCGTACGGCGTGCGAGCTGGAGCCGAACAATATGCAGTACCGAAGCTTTCTGCAGCAGCTGCAGAGCGGCGGGGCATTTTACCGGCAGCGGGGTGACCAGTACGGCAGAAATGATATTTTTTCTACGGATTTCTGCCTGCCGATCTGCCTGATGTCGCTGTGCTGTCCCTGCAACGGCCCCTGTTAAGCGGGCTTCTTCAGAAGAGGGGTAGAGATGGATAAGAACAGAAGAGACCATACCCGTTTCCTGATGATCGGGTTTGCGGCTTCTCTTGTGATCGGCATTCTGTTTTTCGCGCTGAGCGCAGCGGCAACTGTGCACGACACGAAAAAGCTGATTGAGGAAGCACAGATCAGCCGTGGGGAACCGTCCGGGAAAGAGGACCAGCCGGATAAGCCGGATGAGGGTGAAACGAAGGAAGCGGAAGCCACGACGGAGGAAGCGGAAACGACGACGGAGCCTGAAAGCACCGAGCCGCAGACGACGCAGGAAGTCTATACGACGGATGCCGAATACGCGAATTTCAATGACGGCGCCATACGGGCCCTGACAGCGGAAGAGATTGCGGCAATCGAAGGCAGCACCGATACTTCACAGCGCGGCTTCGGCACCGGATTCACCGACCCGAAAAATGAGCTGGGCCGCCCGAGCTACGTGACAAGTGTGGAAGAAGACATGAAGAATGCCGGGATCAACGGCCGCTGCTTCTGTGCGGATGCGGACACGAAGAAGGCTTCGATCACCTTCCAGGCCGGTTATGAGAGCGGCCATACCGAACAGATCCTGATGCTTCTTGCCCAGAACAGCGTGAAATCCACTTTCTATGTGACGCACGAATACGGCTGGAACAATCCGGAACTCCTGCAGAAAATCATCGACCAGGGCCATGAGATCGGCAACCACAGCTACAGTGCGCCGGAGGAGGGCATCGCGACGAAGCCGCTTCAGTACCAGATGGATGATGCGCTCCGGATGCAGTCCTATATGGAAGAAAACTACGGCTACACGATGCGGAAGTACAATTACAATTCGGGTGTCTTTACGCTGGCATCTGCGAAGATGATGTCCGAGATGGGCTACGAGGTCTGCTTCTGCAGCGTCAACTATGACGATTTCAGCGAAACCACGGAATTTGACGCGAACAGCATCCTCAATTCCCTGCTGTCATGCGCACATAACGGTGTCGTCTACTGTTTCCACATCAACAACAAGGTGACGGCGGAAATCCTTCCCGGTCTGATCTATTACCTTCGCTCGGAGGGTTATGAAATCGTACAGATGCCGTAATTTCTGAAAACATGCCTGTAAAACAGCCGTCGGGACCTGTCCCGGCGGCTTAGTTTTTGGAAAAAGACTTGCTTTTTACTTGATTTTCGGGTATGATATATGGTAATCGGGGTAAATTGAGATTCCCCAGACAGAGCACTTTTGATCAGTGCGGATCGGAGGATAGATGAGCACAAATGAACTGACAAAAGCAAAGGCCAGAATTGCTGCACTTGCGGATGAAGGAAGCTTTGTGGAAATCGGCGCACGCGTCCGCGCGCGGTCTACGGATTTCTCTGCAGACTACCGCGAAGACGGCGACGGCGTTGTGACCGGCTATGCGACCATTGCCGGCAAGTTAGTGTACATTTACAGCCAGGAACCGTCTGTTTACGGCGGATCTTTAGGCGAAATGCACGCGAAAAAGATCGCGAACCTGTATGACCTGGCCATTAAGATGGGCGCGCCTGTCATCGCGCTTGTGGATTCGACAGGCGTCCGGCTTTCGGAGTCTGTAGATGCACTTCAGGGCTTCGGCAGTCTGTACCTTTCCCAGGCAAAGGCTTCCGGCCTTGTGCCGCAGATCACGGCGGTTTACGGCCGCTGCGGCGGAGGCATGGCGATCTCGGCAGGTCTTTCGGACTTTGTCTTTATGGAAGGCAAAAAGGCAGAGCTCTTTGTGAATGCGCCGAATACCCTCGACGGCAATTCGGCTGAGAAATGCGATACCTCAAAGGCTGAATATCAGAGCGCCGAGAGCGGAATCGTAGACGGGTACGGCACGGAAGACGAGATCGCGGCATCGATCCGCGCCCTTGTGGATATTCTTCCTTCCAACAATGAAGAAGCGGCTGTACAGGACAGTGCGGATGACCTGAACCGGCTGACAGCCGAGCTTGAGGGCGTAATCGACGCGAAAGCGATCATCAGCTCTGTCGCGGATTCCTATCTCTTTGTCGAAACCAGGAAAGACTATGCAAAGGACATCGTGACCGGCTTCATCCGGCTCGACGGTGTGACCGTGGGCGTTGTGGCGACGGCGGAAGAAAAACTTTCTCCGAATGGCCTTTCGAAGGCGGCTTCCTTTGTGAATTTCTGTGACGCTTTTGAAATCCCGGTCGTGACATTCAGCGCGGCAGACGGATTCCAGGCGACAGTAGCGGCGGAGAAAGACCTTGCGAAGGCTGCTTCCGCGCTGGTATACGCATTTGCGAATGCGACCGTTCCGAAGATCAGCGTGATCGTCGGCGATACCTACGCAAGCGCCTACACGGTGATGAACTCGAAAGCCATCGGCGCGGACATCGTTTATGCAGTCGAAGACGCTAAGATCGGCATCATGGATGCCGGTTCTGCGGCGAAGATCATCGGCGGTGAGGACCTTTCCGAGGTTGCTGCGAAATTCGACGAAAAGCAGACAGCGCTTGCGGCTGCAAACCGCGGCTATGTGGATGAACTGATCAGCATGACGACGCTCAGAAAGAACATCCTGCTCGCGCTCGAGATGCTGTTCAACAAGCGGGATGAACTGCCCTACAAAAAGCACGGCAGCCGTTAAGGAAGAAGGAGAGCGCGTATGAAAAAAAGAATTCTGCCGCTCTTTCTTATGAGTCTGCCGATCCTGAGCCTGACAGCCTGCAGTGAGGAACTGAAAACGACCCTTTCAGACGCCGGCATGAATACCATGGTCGGCATGGGCGTCGTTTTCGTGATCCTGATTCTGATCAGCCTCGTTATTTCGGCATTCCGGCTGATCAATACGGCACAGGACAAGGCGGCGAAAAGGAAAGAAGCGAAACTGACAAAAAAGACCCCTGAGGAACCCGAGATCGAAGAACCCGCTGCGATCGAGGAGGAGCAGGATGAGACGGATGATCTGGAACTCGTGGCGGTAATCGCCGCAGCGATCGCGGCTTCCGAGAACACGGATCCGTCCGGCATCATTGTGCGTTCCATCCGCAAGGTATCATCTGCAAATCATTGGAAGAGAGGATAAAGACCCATGAAGAATTATACAATTACCGTAAACGGCAATGTTTACAATGTTACTGTTGAAGAAGGCAC
>CADCPV010000291.1 GCA_902803345.1 uncultured Eubacteriales bacterium
CTGATTCTGATCCTGCTTCTTTTTGCGGGCAATTATCTCTGCTCCTACTCGATGGGCGTAAAGCGCATGAGCCTTCCGGACGCCCGGAAATGGCAGGAGGATCATTACGATCTCTCCTGGTATGACCCGCTGGAGAAAACCGACTACACTGTCACAAGCTATGACGGCTATGTTTTGCATGCGCAGTTCCTGAAAAATCCCGCGGAAACAAAGAAATACATCATCATTACACACGGCTATACCGACAACCGCTTCGGTTCGCTGAAGTATACAAAGATGTATCTCGACCACGGTTACAATGTGATCCTCTACGATCTGCGTGCACACGGCCTGAATGAGCTGACGTACGTGACCTATTCGGTGCGGGAGAGCCGGGATCTCGACGTGATGATGACGGATTCGCGGAAGCGTTACCCCGACATGGAAGTACTCGGACTTCAGGGCGAGTCGCTCGGCTCCGCGACTTCCATAGCTGTTCTGAAATATCGGAAAGACATGGATTTTATCGTCGCGGACTGCGGCTTTGCGGAGATCATCCCGGTTTTGAAGGTCGGGCTTCGCGGCCTGCATCTTCCGACCTTTTTTGTCTATATCGCAGGCATTTTCGCAAAGCTTCGCTACGGCCTTTTCTACAGCGAAATGCGCCCGATCGACAGCCTCCCCGGGAATACCGTCCCGATTCTCTTTATGCACGGGGCGGACGACGATTTCATCCTGCCGTACCACAGTGAAATGATGCAGGCTGCGACGGAAGGCTGCAGCGAGCTGCACCTGATTCCCGGCGCAAAGCATGCGGAGTCAATGATCAAGGCGCCGGAGGAGTACCGCCGGATCGTCGGAGCGTTTCTTACGAAAATCGGAAAGCAGTGAGAGGAATTCCATATGACCGATAAACAGCTGAAATGGCATATCCTGGAGACGAAAGAACTTCTGCATACCCCTGTTTTTTCGGTGCTGTCCCAGACAGAGGAGTCCGGCACCGGCATCTGCGGTGATTACGTCGCGGTATCGGCGCCGGACTGGGTTGTCGTGATACCGGTGTATCAGGATCAGTTCGTCATGGTTCGGCAGTGGCGGCACGCGGAGGAGAATATGACCTGGGAATTCCCGGGCGGCGTATGCAATCCGGATGAGGATCCGGCGGAGACCGCGAAACGGGAACTTTTCGAGGAGACCGGTTTCAGAGCGGGAAAGATCACGAAACTTGGCCGCTGCAGTTCGAACCCCGCCCTGTTCAAAAATCATTTTACGGCTTATCTTGCGGAAGATCTCGAACAGACGGGAGAGCAGCACCTGGACGCAGACGAACTTCTGAATTTCCGGCTGATGCCGGTGCCTAAGGTGATCGATTCCTTTGGCTCCGAAGAGTTCTCCCATGCCTTTATGGGGACGGCGCTTGCTTTTTATTTCCGCCATCTCGGCTTTGTCCCCCATGCCTGATATTTTTTTCACGAATTATGAAAAAAACACTTTTCAAAAAAGACTTTACGGTGTATTATATAACTGTTGTATTGCGTTTATGATAGGCGTAACTATGCGCTTTCATCATACAATAATAGGAGGGAACTATGAAGAAAACGATCAGCAAGATTCCGTTCTCCGAGACGCCCGAACAGGCAAAAGCCCTGCAGGAAGTCATTGACGAGAACAAACACGACCAGAGCAACCTGATGGTCGTCATGCAGAAGGCACAGGATATCTACGGCTATCTTCCGTATGAAGTCCAGCTGCGGATTGCGGACGGCATGGGCGTTCCTTTCGAGAAGGTCTACGGTGTTGCCACTTTCTACGCACAGTTCGCGCTGTCGCCGAAGGGCAAGTACAATATTTCCGTCTGCCTCGGCACCGCCTGCTACGTCAAGGGCTCCGGCGATATCTTCGAGAAGCTGCAGGAAGTCCTCGGAATCGGACCGGAAGAGTGCACGACTGACGGCAAGTTCAGTCTGACGGCTGCCCGCTGTGTCGGCGCCTGCGGTCTTGCACCTGTTATGAGCGTCAACGACGAAGTATACGGCCGCATCACCAAGAACGACGTGGAATCGATTCTCGCGAAGTACGCCTGATCCTTGAGAAAAGGAACGGAAGACTGACGGGAAGTTATTATCAAAGGGACAGAGAATGAAGATCAGCGATGTAAAAGAACTCCTGGACGCGGAAGTACTGTGCGGAGAGGAGAATCTCGGCCATGACGTGTTTTCCGCGTGCGGCTGTGATATGATGAGTGATGTACTGGCATTTGCGAAGGACCAGGCCGTGCTTCTCACGGGCCTTGTGAATCCGCAGGTGGTCAGAACTGCGGAAATGATGGACATGGTATGCATCGTTTTCGTACGCAGCAAGAGGCCCTCGGAGGCGATTCTGAAGCTTGCGGAAGCATCCGGAATCGTCGTGATGGCCACAAGAGTCCGGATGTACGAAGCCTGCGGAAGGCTTTATATCAACGGTCTCAGGGGCGATAAGCTCAAAGAACATGTCTGAACCGCTGGTTTTCCACTTTGAGGTGGACGGCTCTGACTTTACATCTGCCGGAACCGCTTCTGTCACAGTAAAAAAGAATCTGCGGCAGCTGGGGCTTCCGTCGGAAGTGATCCGGAAACTCTCCATAGCCATGTATGAGGGAGAAATCAATATGGTCATCCACGCGGAAGGCGGCACAGCCGATGTCATCGTGACGGAAGAGTATATTGACATTATTCTGAAGGATCAGGGACCCGGTATTCCGGATGTGGACCTTGCAATGCAGGAAGGATATTCGACCGCGACGGCTCAGATTCATTCACTGGGCTTCGGTGCCGGGATGGGCCTTCCCAATATGAAACGCTACTCGGATGAGATGAAGATTGATACGGTGCTCGGCGTCGGAACGACGGTTTCCATGAGGATCTATATCAGATAAGGAGGTGTCATGGATCAGTACGAGCATTCGGTTCAGCTGGATCGGAATAAATGCACCGGCTGTACGACCTGCCTTCATCACTGTCCGACAGAAGCGATCCGGATCCGCGACGGTCACGCCGTGATCGACCAGGACCGGTGTATTGACTGCGGAGAATGCATCCGCAATTGCCCGCACAACGCGAAGCGGGCGGTCTCCAGCAGGCTGGAGTCAATGAAGCGTTTCCGCTATAAGGTGGCGCTTCCCGCGCCGAGTCTTTACGGCCAGTTCAACAATATGGACGATGTGGACTATATTCTGGACGGCCTCTTGAAGATCGGGTTTGATGAAGTGTTTGAGGTGGCGAAGGCGGCTGAACTGGTTTCCGCCTATACGCGCCGGTATATGCAGGCGGACGGCGTTCCGAAGCCATTGATCAGTTCCGCCTGTCCCGTGATTCTGCGGCTGATTTCGCTGATGTATCCGTCCCTTGAGGATCATGTGCTGCACATGCTTCCCCCGATGGAGGTCGCGGCGGATCTCGCCAGGAAGAAAGTGAAAAAGGAGCATCCGGAGCTGACGGATTCGGAAGTGGGTATCTGCTTCATTTCCCCCTGTCCCGCAAAGGTCAGCTATGTTCGGAACAATTTCGGCGGCTACCAGAGCAAGGTCGATGAAGTCGTCGCGATCAGCGACATCTACTTCCGGCTTCTGGATGTGATGAAACCCGAAAACCAGGTGCAGGCCATGTCCGACACCGGGCTCACCGGCATCGGCTGGGCAGGTTCCGGCGGGGAATCGACGGCGCTTCTGAACGAGGACTACCTTGCGGCAGACGGCATCGAAAACGTCAACCGGGTTCTGGAGGAAATTGAAAACGGCAATATCTCCCATGTGAAGTTCGTGGAACTGAACGCCTGCCCCGGCGGCTGCGTCGGCGGGGTCCTCACGGTTCAGAATCCCTTCATCGCAAAAGCGCGGCTGCGTTCCGTGAGCCGGTGCCTTCCGATGGCGGCGAATTTCCCGGATCCTTCGGAGGAGTATATTCCGGCAGAATTCATGTTTGATGAAATGCCGGCCTATGTGCCGGTCTCGCGGCTCTCGCCGAATTTCGCGGAGTCCATGCGGATGATGTCGGAAATCCAGCGCATCCGTGCGACGCTTCCCGGAATCGACTGCGGAGCCTGCGGCGCCCCGACCTGCCGGGCACACGCGGAAGATGCGGTGCGGGCGGGAAAGCGGACGGTCAGCTGTCCGTTCGCGGAAACCATGGGAGGCAGCAGAAAATGATCGTTTCGGAACTTTTGGAACACGGCTTTTCGGAAGTGGCGCTTCCGGATCCGGAGCGGGAGATCAACGGCGTCTACATCGGCGACCTCCTGTCCTGGGTCATGGGAAGAGCGCAGGCCGACAATGCCTGGATTACGATCATGTCCAATATCAATGTGATCGCGGTCGCGACGCTTGCGGACACTGCCGTCGTGATTCTTTCGGAGGACGTAGAGCTTCCGGAGGACATTATCAGGCAGGCCGAGATGAAGGACGTCAACGTTCTTCGAAGTCCGAAGCCTTCCTACGAGACAGCAGTACAGCTGTATGAGCTTCTGAAATGAGCCTTTATACCTACGATCTGCATGTCCATTCCTGCCTTTCGCCCTGCGCGGACAACGACAATACGCCGAACAACCTCGCTGGCATGGCGACACTGAACAACATCCAGATCATGGCACTGACGGATCACAACAGCTGCAGAAACTGCCCGGCTTTCTTTACGGCGGCGAAGCGCTACGGAATCATTCCGATCCCCGGAATGGAACTCACAACCTCCGAGGACATTCACGTGATCTGCCTTTTTCCGGACCTTCAGTCGGCGCTCGATTTCAATGATGAAGTCGACACGAAACGCATCCGGTTCCGGAACAACAAGGAGATCTTCGGCGACCAGCTGATTTTAGACGGCGAGGACGAGGTGATCGGGGAGGAAGAGGACTTTCTGACAAACGCCACCGAAATCTCCTACGAAGAGGTCCCGGAACTTGTCGATCGTTACGGCGGCGCCTGCTACCCGGCGCATATCGACCGGGAGGCAAACGGCGTCATCGCGATCCTCGGAACCCTGCCGGAGGAGCCGGATTACCCCTGTGCGGAACTGCATTTCATGAAGAACGTCGCGTCCTACACGAAAGAGTTCCATCTTGAGAACAAGCGGGTGATCGTGAGTTCCGACGCGCATTATCTTGAGGATCTCAGGGAGGAAAACGATACGATCGAAATCCCGGACGAGCCGTATTCTTCGGATCTCGTGCGAAGGAACCTGATCCGGATTCTCAGAGGAGAGAAGCTATGAAAGAACTTTCCCTGAACATTCTCGACATCACGGAGAATTCCGTCAAGGCCGGCGCCACACTCACCGAGATCGATATCGAAGAGCGCGGGAACAGGCTGACGCTCACGATCAGAGACGACGGAAAAGGCATGTCGGAGGAAATTCTCCGGGGCGTGACGGATCCCTTCTACACGACGAGAACGACACGGAAAGTCGGACTCGGGCTTCCGCTTCTGAAACTTGCGGCGGAGCAGTCAGGCGGGGAAATGACGGTCGAATCGACGAGCATCGACGATGATCCCGTGAATCACGGTACGACGGTCACGGCATCATTTTATAAAGACAGTATTGACTTTACACCCCTCGGGGATGTGGTTACCACGATCCTCACGCTGGTGCAGGGACATCCGGATACGGATTTTCTGTTCACGCACCGCTCGGAGGACTCGGGGCAGCAGGATTTTTCAGTGGAAATGGACACAAGAGAGCTTCGTGAAGTGCTCGGAGAGGATGTTCCGCTGAACGATTATGAGGTCATCAAATGGATCGAAGGGTATCTCTCAGAGCAGTACCAGGATCCTGGTGATATATAAGACACAACCAATATTTTACAGGAGGAA